>DASTLK010000288.1:0-4072 GCA_035715025.1 Vicinamibacteria bacterium | reverse complement strand
GACATCCAGGTCGAGGGCACCACTGCCAACTTCGGCCCCCTCGTACGCCTCGACATCGCGGCGGGCCGCTTCTTCACCCCCGCCGAGGACGAGGTCGCACTCGCGGTCACCATCATCGGCGCCGACGTCAAGGACGAGCTCTTCGGCCAGCTCGATCCCCTGGGCCGCGACGTCCTGGTGGGCGGCGCGCCCTACCGTGTCATCGGCGTGCTGGAGAAACAGGGCCGAACCCTGGGAGAAGACCGCGATGCCAAGGTCTTCATTCCCATCCAGGCCTACCGCCGCGGCTTTGGCAGCCGCAGCTCGCTGAACATCCTGGTCAAGGCCTCCGGGGGGGTGGAAGGCCTCGACGCCTCGGTGGACGAGGTGCGCGCGGTCATGAGGGCCCTGCGCCATACCTCGTTCAAAGCTCCCGACCCCTTCGGGATCGTCACCGCGGAGAGCCTGCAGGCCCTCTGGCAGCAGATCTCGGCCGCCGCCTTCATCCTCTCGCTGCTCATCGCGTCGGTCTCGCTGGGCGTGGGCGGGATCGTCATCATGAACATCATGCTGGTGGCGGTGGTGGAGCGCACCCGCGAGATCGGGGTGCGCATGGCCCTCGGCGCGAGGAAGCGCGACATCCGCCGGCAGTTCCTTCTGGAGGCCGCCTTCCTCTCCGTGGCGGGGGGCCTGGTGGGGGTCGTCCTGGGGGCGCTCGCCGCCTTTGGCGTGCGCGGCCTTCTGAACTTCCCCGCCTCCGTCACTCCACCCATCGTCCTCGCCGGGATCGCGCTCTCCGCGGGAGTGGGTCTCCTGGCCGGCTACTGGCCGGCGCGCAGCGCCTCGAACCTGCCGGTGGTCGACGCGCTCCGGACCGAGTGATGCGGCTCAGGCTCTTCAAGGTCCCCTGGACGGAGAACGTTGGCTTCGCCCTGACCGCGATGCGCAGCCAGAAGCTGCGGAGCTTCCTCACCCTGCTGGGGGTGGTGGCGGGGGTCGCGACCGTCATCATGATGGTGAGCTTCGTGGTTGGCTTCAACAACCAGGTGACGAAGGCGTTCACCGCCTTCGGCACCCACCTCGTGCAATTCCAGAAGTACGAGCCGCGCTTCGGCGGCCCCGGAGGCGTCCCCGAGGAACAGCGCAACCGGCGCGACCTCACGATCGAGGATGCCGAGGCCTTGAAGCGCCTCTCCACCCTCGTGCTTGCGGTCTCGACCGAGCGCTACCTGTTCGTCGGGGTGACGGTGCGGGCGGGACGCGAGGAGGCGAACGGCCCCCTCGTCCTCGGCGCCAACCCCGACTACGCGACGGCCAACACGCATTTCGTCCAGGACGGGCGCTTCGTCACCGACGCCGACCTGAAGCACGCCGCCCGGGTCTGCGTGATCGGCACCGACGTGGCCGAAGCCCTCTATCCCCACCGCGACCCGATCGACCAGGAGCTGACCCTGAACGGCCGGGCCTATCGCGTGGTGGGCCTCTTCGAGAAGAAGGGCTCGGCCTTCGGCGGCAGCAACGACAACTTCGTGGCCATCCCCATCAGCGCATTCGACGACCAGTTCCCGGAGGTCAAGAACGGCGGCGGCGACACCATCCACATCGCCACCGTGCCGACGCGGCCCGAGGACTACGAGGCGCTGATCGACGAGGAGACGGCGATCCTCCGCGTGCGCCGCGGCCTGCGGCCGGGTCAGCCGAACGACTTCGCGATCTTCACGAGCGTGGGCCAGCTCCAGAATTTCCAGCAGATCACCGGCGGGGTGGCCGCCGCCATGCTGGTCATCGCCGGCATCGCCCTGCTGGTGGGCGGCGTGGGCGTGATGAACATCATGCTGGTGAACGTGACCCAGAGGACGCGCGAGATCGGCCTCCGAAAGGCGCTCGGCGCCACCCGCCACGACATCGCCGTGCAGTTCCTGATGGAGGCGGTGACCCTCACCGGTGTCGGGGGCGCGCTCGGCATCGCGCTGGGGCTGGGGGTGGCGCTCCTCGCCCGCCTCCTTTTCGACTTCCAGGCCGCGGCCCCGCCCTGGTCGATCGCGCTGGGGTTCTCGGTCTCCACCGTCGTCGGGCTCGTGTTCGGCATGTGGCCGGCCTTGAAGGCGGCTCGCCAGGACCCGATCGAAGCCCTGAGGTACGAGTAATCACGGCCGTCGGACGCGGGGGCCCTCCGCCCGGACCAACCTGTCGCTTGCCGCGCGCCAGAGATGGAGCACCGCGTACCCCCGCCAGGGCCGCCAGACCTCGGCCCGCGACGCGAGCGCGCGGGCCGTGAGGGGCGCTCCACCCGCCGCCGCCGCGCGTCTCAACACGAGGTCCGCGGCCGGGAATGCGTCGGGCTCGCCGAGCGCGCGCAGAGCGACGTATTGCGCGGTCCAGTCACCGAGCCCCGGCAGCGCGACGAGGGCCGCCGTCACCTCCTCCACGGGCGCGGTGAGATCGAGCGCGCCCTCGGTCGTTGCTTGCGCCAGCGCCCGCAGCGCGCCCACGCGCGCACTCGTGAGGCCGAGCCCGTCCAGGTCCGCGACCGCCAGCGCTTCCGGAGCGGGGAACAAGTGCGTGAGACCGTCGCCGTCGGCCGCGATCCTCCGGCCGACGCGCGACACGAGTCGCGCGGCCAGCGTGCGCCCGGCGGCGACGCTGACCTGCTGGCCCAACACCGCGCGCACCGCGCACTCGAACGGGTCCCAGGCACCGGGGATGCGCAGCCCGGGTCGGAGCCTCACGAGCGGTCCGAGCAGCGGGTCGGAGCGGAACGCGCGGGCGATGCGCGCCGGGTCGGCCGCGAGGTCGAACGCGCGCCGCGCCGTGGACGAGAGCTGGAACAGGGCAGCCGGCTCGGCGCCGCGCACGCGGAGCTCGAGCGCGTGCTCGTCTTCGAGCGCGCGCACGCAGACGAACGTGTGCCCACCACCCGCGGCGGCCACGGTTCGCGCGTAGCCGCGCGCATCCACGCGCTCGACGCCGGGCACCGCCCGGGTGGCCAGGAAGTCGCGCACCTGGGGCCAATCGTAGGGTGGCCGGAAGGCGAGCCTGAGCACGACCTCGCCTCCGCCCGCCGCCGCGAGGCCGCGGCCACGCCGTCTCCGCAGCTCGCGCGGCGCGCGCCGGTAGGCCCTCTGGAACGTGTCGTTGAAGCGTCGCAGGCTCCCGAAGCCGGCGGCCAGCGCGATCTCCGTCATCGGCAGGTCGGTCTCGTCGAGCAGACGCTTCGCGAACTGCAAGCGTCGGGTCTGGGCGACCGTGATCGGCGCGGCGCCCACGTGCTGGATGAAAAGGCGATGGAGGTGGCGTGGGCCGATCCCCAGCCGTGCCGCGAGCGCGTCCACCGACGCGTCGTCCAGCGCGCCCTCCTGGATCAGCCCCAACGCACGTCGCACCACGGCCGATGTGCCCAGCCAGGCCGGGGTGCCCGGCGCTGCCTCGGGGCGACAGCGCAGGCACGGCCGGTAGCCGGCCTCGGCGGCGGCGGCCGCCGTCACGTAATACCGGATGTTGACGTTCTTCGGGCTGGGCACCGGGCAGACGGGCCGACAGTAGATCCCCGTGGACGCCACCGCGATGAAGAATCTGCCGTCGAAGCGAGCATCGCGGCTGACCCGCGCTCGATCGAGGGCGCTGCGCTCCAGGCCGAGGATGCCCTCCACGGCCCGACTATATGTCGAGGCTGCGCCCTGGACTAGCCGTTTTCAGACCTGGATCACATCACCGGAAGCATCCGTAAGGACAGGGTTCGGATACACTGACCCCCCGATGGCGGCGACCAGCAAAGAGCCGATCCTTGCCTTTGACTCGCCGCGCGGGTGGGAGGCGTGGCTTGCCAGGCATCACGCCGGCTCCGAGGGCGTCTGGTTGAGGATCTACAAGAAGGCTTCCGGCAAGGCCTCCGTCACGTACGCCGAGGCGCTCGACGCGGCACTATGTTACGGCTGGATCGACAGCCAGAAACGGCCCAAGGACGGGCGCTCGTGGCTGCAGCGGTTCGGCCGGCGCCGCGCGAAGAGCGGTTGGTCCCGCATCAACACGCGGAACGCTGAGCGCTTGATCGCGGCGGGAAGGATGAAGCCGCCGGGGCTGAAAGAAGTCGAGG
>DASTLK010000287.1:0-4248 GCA_035715025.1 Vicinamibacteria bacterium | reverse complement strand
GCGCGCGCCCGCTGCTCGCGGCGCGTGAGGCCGGCGACGGTCACCACCGCCGCCACCCCGAGGGCGGACAGGAAGAGGTTCGTGAACCATCCGATCCGTCCGAAACGCTCGAGCTCCCCCTGCCAGTGGTCGCCCTCGGCCACCAGCGCGGCATCCAGACGGTCGTAGCCGGCGAAGAGGGCCTCGGCGCGCGCGTTGATCGCCGGCATCTCACGGAATTCCTCCTCCGGGGTGAGGGGCCGCTGGTCGCGCTCGCGGCGGCCGCGCTGGAAAGCGTCATAGTCCCGATCCAGCGCCGCGAGCTGCGCGCGCGCTTCGGGTCCCAGCCATACGGCGGCGTCGGCCAGCTTCTTCGCCTCCAGGTCGTGCTGTGCCTGCCAGTGGGCCGCGCGCTCGAGGAAGGACGGGTTGCGGGAGATCAGGTAGGCGGCGCGAGTCGAGATCGTGCGCTCGAAGGCGGCTCGCCGCGCCGCGGCCAGGGGGCGCGCCACGCCGACCTCGTGGAGCTCGCGGGCCATTGCGTCCTCCTTCCTGCGCACCACCCAGGGCAGGAACGCGGGCGCAAGCAGGGCCACGATCACGACTCCCGTCGGGAGCCACACGAGCCCGCGCGGCTCCGTGCGTTCAGCAGCCATGGACCGAGGAGGCTCCGCGCGTGGCGCGCACCGAGCGCGGCCGGGCCCGAAGTGGGCTAGAGTCGCTTCCCTGGATCCGGAGCCCTCGGGATTGAGACAGACCCCCGAAATCGCATTTGCCTGTCCCGCCTGTGGGCGCGAGGCCGTGGCCGGCCTCGACGGCGCGGGTTCGTGTCCTCATTGCGCGGCGGCGACGCGACTCGAGATCCCGGAAGCGCTGAAGGCGACGCGCGTCGTCGAGTCCTGCCCGGCCTGCCAGAACGGCCTCCTCTACGTGCAGCGCGACTTCAACCAGAAGGTCGGCCTGGCGGTGGTGGTCGCGGGCGCCGTCCTCGCCCCCTTCACGCCGTTCTACTCGAGCCTCTTCGTGGCCGCGGCCGTCGACGCCGGCCTCTATGCGCTGCTGCCCGACGTCACCGTCTGCTACCGCTGCCATGCCCACCTGCGCGGGTTCGCGCGCAATCCGCAGCACAACGCCTTCGATCTCCATCTCGCCGAGCAATACCACACTCACGACGCGGGCCCCACCGCGCGCGACACGACGCGCTGAGCGGCTGAGCCGGACGCATCAGCTCCCTGGGCCCAAGGTTCCAGGGAACGCTATACCGTCCGGTACGTATAATGCACTGGCCATGTCTCGAACCGCTCAAGCTCCAAGCCCCAGCCCTGACCGTATCTTACTGAGTGGACTGGAATTATTCTCCCGCAAAGGCTACGACGCGACGTCCGTCCGCGAGATCTGCGCCGCCGCGGGCATCACCAAACCCACCCTGTACCACTTCTACGGAAGCAAGGAGGGCGTGTACCGCGCGCTCGTGGACGGCGCCCTCGACGACTTCCGCCGCGCGATCACGCGCGCGCTGCAGAGTCCGGGGTCGGCGGCCGAGCGCCTGCGGCGCGTCGCCCGCGGCTACTTCGAACGGGCGCGCGGGCGGCGCGACCTGCTGCGCTTCATCTTCGGGCTCATCCACAACCCGGCCAGCTCGGCCCCCCGCACCGATTTTCCGCGCTTCTACGACGAGGTGGTCGCCCAGATCGCGTCCGAGGTCGAGGCGGGCGTGGAGGGCGGCGAGTTCGTGCCCGGCCGCACCGACCTCCGCATGCTGGTGCTGATGGGCGCGCTCGGGGAAGCGCTGTGCGGGTACCTGATCGTGGGCAAGCCGCAGCTCTCGGCCACCCTGGCCGACGCCCTCACCGACACGGTCATCTCCGGTTGGCGCCCGGCCCTGAAGGTGCGTCGATGAGGCGGACGCTCATGGCCGTCGTCGCGGCCGGGCTGCTGCCCGCGGCGGCGCCGGCGCAGACCCTGTCACGCGCGGAAGCGGTGGCCCTGGCCGTCGCCAACAACCCCGAGGTGCGCAAGAGCGAGCAGGCCCTCCTCTCCCTGCGCGGCCAGGGCCGGGAGGCGCTGGCCGACGCCCTGCCCGAGGTGAACGTCTACGGGATCGGCACCCGCTACCGCGACCCGTCCCTCCTCAACAGCAGCAGCTTCGACGCCTTCCCGCCGGAGCTGCGGACGGCATTGCGTCCGATCCCCCAGAACCTCTTCGACGGGACGGCGCAGCTCAAGCAAACGCTCTTCAGCTTCAAGCTCGGCCGCGCGGTGCGTGCCGCGCGCTACGGCATCTCCATGGGGGAGGAGCAGGCGAAGAGCGTGACGCGCGCGGTCGCCCTCGACACCATTCGCGCCTACAACGACTACCTGCTCGACCTCGAGAAGGTGAAGGTGGCGGAGAAGTCGGTCCGCCAGCGCGAGACGCACGTCGAGATGGCCCGCAATCGGCACGCGGCGGGAGTGGCCACGGAGCTCGAGGTGCTTCGCCTCCAGGTCGCGCTGGAGAACCAGCGCGCCGTCTTCGAGCGGACGCGCGGCGAAGCCGACCTTGCTCGCGGAGTGCTCAACGCGGCGATGGTGCGCCCGATCGACGCGCCCGTCGAACCCTCGGACCGCCTCGTCCGCCAGGACTTCGACGTGCCGCTGGAGACGATCGTCCAGGAAGCGCTGGCCAACCGCACCGAGGTCAAGGCGGCGGAGATGGCCGTCCGCGTCTACGACGAGTTCGTCGGGGTGGTGCGGGCGGAGAACCGGCCGCATCTGGATCTGCTGGCGAACTGGGGGTACTCGGTGCGCCGGCCCCAGAACTTCTTCTCGTCCGACTACACCAAGTGGAACGCGGGGATCACACTCACCGTGCCCGTCTTCGACGGGTTCCGCAACGCGGGCAAGGTGGCGCAGGCCCGGGCCCGCCGCGAGCAGGCGGCGCAGGACCGCATCGCCCTGGAGAACCAGATCCGCCTCGCGGCCAAGCAGGCGCGGGATGCCCTGGCCACGGCCGGGCGCGTACTCGCCGCCGCCGACCTCAACGTGACCCAGGCCCAGAAGGCCCTCGACATGACGCAGGCGAACTACACGCTGGGGGCGGCCACTCCGCTGGACGTCCTCGACGCGCAGGCCGCGCTCACGCTGGCGGAGAGCCTGCGCCTGGAGGCGCTGTACGAGCACGCCAACGCCCGGGCGACGCTGCGCTGGGTGATGGGGCGGGATCCCCTGGATCCGCCGCCGCCCGTCGCCTCCACTCCCACGACGACAAAGGCAGGAAGCGAATGACGCGCACGAATCTGTTCGGACTCATGCTGGCCGCCATCCTGGCCGCGGCCGGATGCGACCGCACGGCGCAGACGGCGCCCGAGGCCAAGCCCCGGGGCGTGCCCGTGCGCACGGTGACCGTGCAGCAACGCGACCTGCAGGACGAGGTCGTCCTCACCGGCACCCTGCGGCCGCGCGCCCAGGTGCAGGTGGTGGCGGAGGTCGCGGCCCGCCTGCTCCAGATCCGGCGCGACGAAGGCGCCCGTGCCGCCGCGGGCGAGGTCCTGGCCGTGCTCGATCCGACGGACTTCCGGCTCAGCGCGGAGCGCGCGCGCGCCTCGCTGGCGGTGGCGGAAGCGAACCAGGCCCACGCCCGCGTCGAGAAGGAGCGGGCGGACAACCTCCTGAAGACGGGGGGTATCACGGACAAGGACCGCCTGGCCGCGGAGGTGAACCTCCAGGTCGCGGACGCCGGCCTCGGGCAGGCGCGCGCGGAGACCTCGATCGCGAACCAGCAGCTCGCGCGCACCGAGGTCAAGGCGCCGTTCTCCGGCCGCGTGGCCAAGCGCATGGTCGATCCGGGGGCGATGCTCGCGTCCGGCACTCCCCTGTTCACGTTCGTCGACGACTCGGTCCTGGAGTTCCGCGCCTCCGCGCCCTCCACGCAGTACGGCAAGGTCCGCGTGGGCTCGCCGGTGAAGGTCAGCGTCGACAGCATGCCCGGCCTGGGCGTCACCGGCCGCGTGGTGCGCATCGCCCCCCTGGTGGACGACCGCAGCCGCTCGTTCGATACCGTGGTCGAGGTGCCGGGCAATCCCGCGCTCGTGGGCGGCCTTTTCGCGCGGGCGACCATCGAAGTCGGCCGGCTCCAGAGCGCCCTGGTCGTGCCCCCGGCGGCTCTGGTGCGCGACGGCACCCGCCAGGCGCAGGCGTTCGTGATCGTGCAGGGCAAGGCGGAGCGCCGGACGGTCGTGGTGGGCGTCGAAGGCGCGGAGGCCGTGCAGGTCACGAGCGGCCTGCAAGCGG
>DASTLK010000286.1:0-9096 GCA_035715025.1 Vicinamibacteria bacterium | reverse complement strand
GTGCCAGCGCCAGCACCTGGTAACTCGTGTAGCCGGTGACTCCCGCGTTGACGGCCTCGCCGCCGGTGGCCGCCATGCGCTGGCCGACCTGATAGGGATAGCTTTCGGTGTCACCGACGCCGTAGCCGAAGGTGATGGAGTCGCCGAAGCAGGCGACGCGGCGGCGACCCGGGGGCTTGGGCAGGGCCACGTCCGGGCCACGGAGGCCGAGGGCGTTGATGGTGACCGGCCAGCCCTGGAACTCGCCCCGCCACCCGGCGCGCGGAGACCAGAAGAGCTCGGGGTCGACCTTCATGAACGGCAGGTCGACGTCGACGTCGATCGCGCGCACGATCAGCCGCGGCCGGGCGGGCGCCCGCACGCGGGCCAGCCGGAGCCCGCCTTCGAGCAGGGCGAAGAAGAGGCTGATCAGGACGACGGAATAGGCGAACGAGCGCGCGCGCGAGAAGTGCGCAGGGGCGGCCACGGCCATGAGGGCCGATCGTAACCCGGCGGCAGGTGTGGGATCATCGCCGCTTCGCATGGCCAGTACCGCCGCGCCTGATCGAGCGCCGGACCGCGCCGCCGGCGCCGCGGGGTCCGAGCCGCCCGAAGTCTCGGTCGTGATCCCCTGCCTCAACGAGGCGGACACCCTGGCCGTGTGTCTCGGGAAGGCGCGGCGGGCCCTCGACGAGGCCGGGATGTCCGGCGAGATCGTGGTGGCGGACAACGGCAGCTCCGACGGCTCGCCCCGGATCGCGGCCGAGCACGGGGCGCGCGTCGTGCACGTGGCCGAGCGCGGTTACGGCAGCGCCCTCCAGGCAGGCATCGCCGCCGCGCGCGGGCGCTACGTCGTCATGGCCGACGCCGACGACAGCTACGACCTGCTCGAGCTGCCGCGCTTCGTGGAGCGGCTGCGGGAAGGATTCGACCTCGTCCAGGGCTGCCGCCTGGCCGCGGGAGGCGGACGGGTGATGCCGGGGGCCATGCCCCGCCTGCATCGCTGGCTGGGCAACCCCCTCTTCTCGGCGCTGGCCCGCCGCTGGTTCCGCGCTCCCATCCACGACGTCTTCTGCGGCATGCGCGGCTTCACCCGGGACCTCTTCCAGCGCCTCGACCTCCGGTGCACGGGCATGGAGTTCGCGGCCGAGATGATCATCAAGGCCAGCCTCTACGGCCAGCGCATCGCCGAGGTGCCGATCGCCCTGCACCGCGATGGCCGGCGCTCGCACGCGCCGCATCTGCGGACGTTCCGCGACGGCTGGCGCACCCTGCGCTTCTTCCTGGTGTATTCGCCGCGTTGGCTGTTCCTGGTGCCGGGTCTGACCCTCATCGGCCTCGGCCTCGCCGGCTACGCGGTCGTGATGCCGCGGCTCCGCCCCTGGGGCGTCAACTTCGACGCGCACACCCTGCTCTTCGCGAGCCTGGCCGTCCTCAGCGGATACCAGTCGATCCTGTTCGCCGTGTTCACGAAGGCCTTCGCCATCAGCGAAGGGTTGATGCCGGCGGACGCGCGCATGCAGCGGCTGCTGCGCGTGTTCAAGCTGGAGCCGGCCCTCCTGGCCGGCTCCCTGGCCATGGCCGCGGGCGCGGCCCTCCTCCTGGGCGCGGTGGGCCAGTGGCGCGCCGTGCACTTCGGCAACCTCGACTATAGCCACACCATGCGCTGGGTGATCCCGGGCGTCACCCTGGCCTTCCTCGGGTTCCAGACCGTCCTGTCCGGGTTCTTCGTCAGCATCCTGGGGATGCGGCGCCGATGAGGGCCGGGGGCGCGGCCCCCGGCGCCCGCCGTCTGGCTGCGGCCGTCCTCGGCTATGCGCTGCTGGCCGCCCTCTTCACCTGGCCGCTGGTGCGCCATCCGGCGTCCCACGTCGTCGGACACGTGATTCGCGAGGCCACGCCACCGCTCAACACCTGGGCGATGGCGGTCGTGCTGCGCGGGCTGGCCCACGACCCCACGCACCTCTTCGACGGCAACGCGTTCTATCCCTACTCCGACACCCTCGCCTTCTCGGAGCACATGCTGGTCTCGGCCCTCATGGCCGCGCCGCTGCGCGTCGTGAGCGACAACTGGGTCCTCGCCTACAACGCCGTCACGTTGCTGACCCTGGTCCTGGCCGGCCTCGGCATGTTCCTCCTCGCCCGCGAGCTCACGGCCGACACGGCCGCGTCCTTCGTCGCCGGCGCCCTCTACGCGTTCCACACGTGGAACGTCAACGAGATCGTCCGCTTGCAGATCCTCTCCAACGAGTTCTTCCCGTTCCTCCTCTGGGCCCTCGTCCGCTTCTTCCGGCGGCCGTCGTGGCCGCGCGCGGCCGCGGTGGCCGCGTTCTACGGCCTGCAGAGCCTGAGCTGCATGTACTGGGCCCTCTACGCGCCGCTCGTCCTGATGGGGGCGTCCGCCTTCCTCGTCTGGCGCTACCGGCCGCCACGCGAAGCTCTCCTGCGGCTGGCCGCCAGCCTGGCCGTCCCCGGGCTGCTGCTGGCCCTCGTCGCCTGGCCCTACGTGCGGTCGGCGCGGAGGCTCGGCTTCGCGCGTCCGGCGCCGGACGCCGTCGCCATCGACCGCTATTTCGACGTGCTCCCGCAGAACCTGCTGTACGCGCGCGTGCTCGGCACCGCCGGTCCCAACCAGAACGCCGCCCACTTTCTCGGATTCACCGCCATGGGCCTCGCCGTCCTCGCCCTGTGGCCCAGACGAAGGGCGCCTGGCGGCGACGACGACGGCACCGACGGGCTGCGGCCCCTTCTCATGGCCCTCGCCCTCGTCGGCTTCCTGCTGAGCCTCGGGCCGCGCATCCTCCTCGGGGACTGGGACCTCGGTCCAGGTCCCTACGCCGCCTTGCACCGTTGGGCGCCCGGCTTTCGCAACGTCCGTTATCCCGAGCGGTTCTCGATCCTGCTCATCCTCGGCCTGGCGCCGCTGGTGGCGATCGGGCTGGCGAGAGTGCGCCCTCGCCTGGGCGCGGCCGGCCTCGCCACCCTGGGCACCCTCGTGCTCCTGGAGCACCTCTCGATACCGCAATCCCTCGACGCGCTCGCCGGCGGCCGGGCGGTCCCCGAGGTCTACCGCTGGCTGGCCACGCGCGACGACGTCCGCGTCGTCGCCGAGCTGCCCGCCGCGCGGAACCGCCTCGAACGGTTCGATGCCCTGCCCATGTACTACTCGACCGCGCACTGGAAGCGCATCGTCGAGGGATTCACGTCGTATTTCCCGCCGTCCTACAACTTCGAGAAATGGCGCCTCTTCCATTTTCCCGATCCGGAGTCCGTGGCCTTCCTCGAGCGGTTCGGCGTGGACACGCTCGTGGTGCGGCCCGAAGGCGCGCGCCTTCTCGGCGAGGCAGGCCCCTGGCGCATCGAACGCGTGTTCCCCGACGGCCATCAGGTGGTGCGCCTCGCCGCCGCGCCCGCTCCCGACTTTCCGATCCCGCCTTCCTCCGGCGCCGACCTCGTCGAGCGGGATCGCAGGGGTTGGGACGTGCAAGGCTCGTCGCCGGGAGCGAGTCGCGCCGTCGACGGCGACGTCTCGACGTCCTGGGCCACGCCCGCGCGCCAGGGGAAGGGCGAGTTCTTCCGCGTGCGCTTTCCGCGGGCGGCGACCGTGGCGCGCATCTCCATCGGCGTGGCCGATCCCTACGAGTTCCCGATGCGGCTCAGGCTCGTCGTAGAGGACGAGCAGGGAACCTGGACGGAGATCCCCTTCGACGAGGCCGCCGCCTACGACCGGCTCTTCGCGCTGCTCCTGCATCGCCCGCACGAGGCCTCGCTGGACCTCGACATCCCGCCGCGCCTGCTGCGCGGCTTCCGCCTGCGCATCGCGGAGACGGACGCCTTCGCGATGCCGTGGACCATGGCGGAGCTGAGAGCCTACGGGCCGCCCTGATCCGCACCGCCGCCGCGCCAGCGCGCGAGCACGTCCTGGATCTGGGCCTGGGCCGCCCTGACCACGGCTCCGGCGTCCTCATCGGGAGAGCGCTCGATCGGCGCTCCGATGAACACCCTCACGCGCGTGCCGAAGGGCACCGGGCGCAGGCCGTGCTGCAGCAGACGCCAGGCGCCGTCGATGACGACGGGGACCACCGGCGCATCCGGCGCCGCCGCCATGAGGGCGAGGGTCCCCTGGGGCCGGAACGGCCCGAGCACGCCGGCGCGCGCGCGCGTGCCCTCCGGGAAGATCACCGCCGACACGCCGCGGCCCACGACCTCCTCCTGGCCGAGGCGTCCGATCGCCGCCACCGCCTCCGCGCGATCGCCACGGTCGATGAGCGCGTTTCCGCCGCGGCGGAGGTTGTACGAGATGCTGGGGATCCAGCGGCGCGCCAGCTCCCGCTTGGACACGAACTTCAGGTAGTGCGGCCAGAGGATCGCCCCCAGGATCGGGATGTCGAACATGCTCTGGTGGTTCGACACGAAGAGGCAGGGCCGGCCGGCGGCGAGGACGCCCGCGCGCTCCACGGCCAGACGCGTCCCGCACAGGCGCAGGCTGGCGGTGAGCGACTTCTGGAGCCCGTTGACGACGACCTCGTGCGGCCGGCGCCCGAAGGCGCGGGCCAGGCGTTGAAGGAGGTCGAAGACGAGGAGGATCAGGCCGAAGGCGGCCAGGAACGGTACGGTGAAGACCCAGTCGCGGATGCGGGCGATGACGGCCTGCCTACTTGATTCCGGCCACGTGCCGCAGCACGTCGTGGCGGGTCACGATCCCGACGAAGGTGCCGTCCTCGCGCACGAGAGCGGCCGGTGTCTCGTGGGAGAGGAGCGCGGTGACACGATCGAGAGGAGCGCCCGTTTCGATGACGGGGAAGGGCAGCTGCATGACGTCCGACACCGGCTGGTCGAGGATCTTGGCGTCGGCGAGGGCGCGCGCCATGAGCGGGCCCTCGCTCAGCGACCCCACGCATTCCTTCGCCTCCACCACCGGGATCTGCGAGACGTTGTAGGTCCCCATGAGGTTGAGGGCCTGGCGCACGCTGGCGACGGGCGCCACGGAGACCAGCGGCGGCAGGTCGCCTCTGCGGCCGGAGAGCAGCGTGGAGGCGGTCACGCGCTCACTCTCCAGGAGCTGGTTCTCCCTCATCCAGTTGTCGTCGTACAGCTTCGAGAGGTAGCGCTCGCCCGTGTCGCAGAGGATGGTGACGACCATCGCGTCCGGATCGTCCACCTTGCGCGCGACGTCGAGCGCGACCTTGACGTTCACCCCCGTCGATCCGCCCGTGAAGAGCCCCTCCTCGCGCGTGAGGCGGCGTGCGATCTGGAAGGCCTCGGCGTCGCTCACGAACGCCCACTCGTCGATCACGTCGAAGTGGAGGGACGTCGGTATCTTGTCGCCTCCGATTCCTTCCACCTTGTAGGGGAAGCCCTCGCCCTTCTTGTGCGTCCGCGCGTACTCCGTGTAGATCGAGCCCACGGGATCGCCCGCGATCACGCGCACCTTGG
The DNA here is from genome assembly GCA_035715025.1 of Vicinamibacteria bacterium. Taxonomy (GTDB): domain Bacteria; phylum Acidobacteriota; class Vicinamibacteria; order Fen-336; family Fen-336; genus AA29. Next base: position 3,681 of record DASTLK010000286.1, on the reverse strand, counting down.
CGCTTTTCTCCTTCAGGTAGCGGCCGGCCCCGGAGATGGTGCCGCCGGTGCCGGGCGAGCACACGAAGTGCGTCACCCGGCCCTTGGTCTGCTCCCAGATCTCCGGTCCCGTCGTGCGATAGTGGGCTTCCGGATTGGCCGGGTTGTAGTGCTGGTCGGCCATGATGGCCCCGGGCGTGCTGGCCACGATCGCGCGCGCCTTGTTGATGTAGTACTCGGGATGGTCGGGGGGGACCGCCGTCGGCACCACGATCACCTCCGCCCCCAGCGCGCGCAGGAGCCTCACTTTCTCCGTCGACATCTTGTCCGGGATGGTGAACACGCAGCGATAGCCCTTGATCGCGCAGGCCAGGGCCAGGCCCACGCCCGTGTTGCCGCTGGTGGCCTCGACGACGGTGCCGCCTTCCTTGAGGTCGCCCTTGCGCTCGGCCGCCTCGATGATCTCCACCCCGATGCGGTCCTTCACGGAGCCGCCGGGGTTGAGGTTCTCGGCCTTCACGTAGACGGGCGTGCGGATCCCGCGCGCGATGCGGTTGAGCCGGACCAGCGGCGTCCAGCCGATGGCCTGGAGGATGTTGTCGAGGGGCTCGAGGTTGTTGGGGCTCATGCGCGCGAAGGATCCATCCGGAAGGCTACGGCCGGGAAGAAGCGCGATCAAGCGGACGTTGTCCGCGCTGGGTCGCGAGGTACACCGCGAACGTGCCCAGCCAGTGGCCGCCCTCGTAGTGTGCACCGGTGACGGAGCGCAGGCCCGCCTCCCGATGCGCAGCCGCCAGCGCGCGCAGCGCGGGCCGCCGCGGATCGGCGGCGGGCAGGCCCGACGCGATGCCTTCCAGCATCCAGGCCCGGCTCAGGTTGAGGCCGTCGAGGTGAGCGAGCTTGGGATCGCTCGGGTCCGTCACCACCGCCGGGGTGAGCCAGGCCGCGCCCGTCCGCGCGGTCAGGGTCGGAAGGAACGTGGAGAGCCAGGCGGCGTAGCGCGCGGGCGGCAGGATCCGACGCACGAGGTCGGCTTCGGCCAGGCAGGGCGAGAGGAAGTCCTGACCGGAGGGCTCGTAGCGCATGGGGCAGTCGCGGTCCGCCAGGTAGAAGTCGCGCGCGCGTCCGGCCACGATGTCGCGCGTGGTCGTCCGATCGGACACCGCGGCCCAGTCGAGCACGAGGCCGAACGCGAATGCCGTCTGGTCGTGCTCGCCGATGCGGATGGGACGCGTGAGCTTGGGCAGCCATTGCTCGAAGCGCAGGGCGGCTTCCGCCTCCAGCGGCGCGAGCGCGGCCGCCCAGCGCCGCGCGTCCACGTCGTCCCACTCGCGCAGCTCCGCCGCGAGCTGGAGCAGCCAGGCCAGCCCGTAGGGGCGCTCGAACGACGTGCGGCCCGCCCCGCGGACGTAGGCCACCTCGCCCGCGACGTTGGCGGCGGTGAGGCTGCGCGCCAGCGCCGCGCGCGCGGGCGCGGCGAAGGGCGCGTCGGGGAAGGTGCGGAGGAGGCGCGCCAACAGCCAGTGGCCGTGCACGGCGGAGTGCCAGTCGTAGCAACCGTAGAACGCGGGAGTGAGGACGTGGGGTGGCCGTACGTCGTCCTCGCTGCTGAGGACGTGCGCGATCTTGTTGGGATATTCGCGAAAGGCGCAATCGAGGGCCAGGGTGGCGAAACGGGCGGCGGCCGCCGCGTCGAGGGAGGCGGGGGGTGGAGCGGCGGAGAGAAGCACGGCCATCGCGGCCACCAGCATGGCCGGCATCGTAACGGATGTTGACACCGCCGAGCACGAGCCCTAGGCTGTTCCTGCCTAAGCCGCCGCCGCATGGCGGCGCGGGGGACCCGAAGGACGCGCTACGGAGCGCGACGGGGCGAATCCAGGCGATGCGGCCTGGTAGGGGAACCATCCAACCCCGAGCCCGTCAGCTAACCCCGTCGGCAGATTGGAATGGAGTGCGTGCCGCCCCTACCTTGACTTCGCATGCCCAGGCGTTGCCGGGCCGCCCGCAACGGCTGCGGAGGCCGCCTCCTCCGCCGCGCCGCCAGTGGTGGCGGATGTGGCTCGTCGGCCGCCCGCTGCACTCCGCCGATGCCGAGGATCAGGCCGTCGGGAAGGCCATCGGCCTGGCCGTCTTCGCGTCCGACGCCCTCAGCTCCACCGCCTACGCCACGCAGGAGATCCTGGTCGTCCTGGCCGCGGCCGGGCTCGGCGCGCTGCACTACGCGTTCCCGGTCTCCATCGCCATCGTGGTCCTGCTCGCGATCGTCACCCTCTCCTACGAGCAGACCATCCACGCCTACCCCAGCGGCGGCGGCGCCTACATCGTGGCCCGCGACAACCTGGGCGAGCTGCCCGCGCAGATCGCGGGGGCCGCCCTCCTCACCGACTACATCCTGACCGTGGCCGTGTCCGTCTCCTCCGGCGTGGCCCAGCTCGTCTCCGCCTTCCCCCGCCTCTTCGGCCTGCGCGTCGGCATCGCGGTGATCCTGGTCGTCCTGATCACGATCCTGAACCTGCGGGGGGTCAAGGAGTCGGGCAAGTTCGTCGCCGTGCCCTCGTACTTCTTCATCGGCATCATGTACCTGACCGTCGGCGTGGCCCTCTTCCGCTACTTCACGGGGACGCTGGGCCGCGTCATCGATCCTCCGCGCATGGAGCACATCGGCGAGCTGCAGGGCCTGACCCTCTTCCTCCTCCTGCACGCGTTCGCGAACGGCACCACCGCCCTCACCGGGGTGGAGGCCATCTCGAACGGCGTGACCGCGTTCAAGGAGCCGCGCAGCCGCAACGCGGGCGTGACCTTGCTCTGGATGGCCTTGATCCTGGCCACGCTGTTCCTCGGCATCAGCTTCCTGGCCTGGCCGATCGGCGCCCTGCCCTCCGAGAAGGAGACCGTCATCTCGCAGATCGCGCGCACCGCCTTCGACGGACGCGGCCTGCTCTACCTGGCCACGATCGGTGCCACCACCTTGATCCTGATCATGGCCGCCAACACCGCCTACGCGGGCTTCCCGCGCCTCTCCGCGTTGCAGGCGGAGGACGGCTTCCTGCCCCGGCAGCTCACCTATCGCGGGAGCCGCCTCGTGTTCTCGCGCGGGATCATCGCCCTGGCCGTGATCGCGATCGTCCTGATCGTCGTTTTCGACGCCAGCGTCACCGGCCTCATTCCCCTCTACGCCATCGGCGTGTTCCTGTCCTTCACCCTCTCCCAGGCGGGCATGACTCGCCGCTGGTGGAAGGTGGGCCGCCTGCCCCCGGGCACGGTGATCCACCAGAAGGAGACGGCTCTCGAGCACGACCCGCTCTGGCGGCTCAAGATGGTGACCAACGGCGTGGGCGCGGTGCTGACGGCGGCGGTCGCCGTCGCCTTCGCGGTGACGAAGTTCCACGAGGGGGCCTGGATCATCGTCATCATCATCCCCACCCTGGTCGTGATGTTCTTCGCCATCCACGGGCACTACCTCGAGGCGGCCCAGGTCCTCTCCCTGGAGGACTTCGGCGCTCCCCCGCGCGTGCTGCGCCACCGCGTGATCCTGCCCATCAGCGGCGTGCATCGCGGCACGGTGGTGGCGCTGCGCTACGCGCTGGCCCTGTCGCACGACATCACGGCCGTGCACGTGTCGATGGACGCGGAGAAGGCGCACAAGGTGGAGGCGAAGTGGGGCCTGTGGGGGAACGGGGTGCGCCTGGTGATCCTGGAGTC
>DASTLK010000285.1:0-4763 GCA_035715025.1 Vicinamibacteria bacterium | reverse complement strand
TGCGTCAGCCAGTTCGTGCTCGTGTACGTCCCGGTCAGGTTCGGCACCGCCTGCGCCGGCGGCGTGGGTCCGCTCACGCCCCCGTCGTTGGAGCCGCAGGCGGCGAGCAGGAGCAGCGCGGCCACCGCGGTCGGTCTCATTGCGTTCATGTGCGTCCTCGCGTCGGCTCGCGTCGTCGTCGCGCTCTCCTGCGCGTCCGCGCGCGGCCGTCGCCCGCTCTGTAGAGCAACGCGCGGGCCACGAGGCATGGTGCCGATTTAGCGCTTTTTCCAGGGGTTTGCGAGGATTCGACGGACGGGCCGCGTTCGCTCGCCGAACGGGTGTTCGGAGGACGAACGAACCTCTATTCGGATTTCTTGTGGAGCCCGAAGTCCTCGAGCCGCCGGTAGAACGTCTCCGGCGAGAGCTGGAGGAGCTCCATGGCGCGCCGCTTGTTTCCCTTGGTGTGCTCGAGCGCACGCAGGATGTGACGTCGCTCGAGCTCCTCGATCGCCTTCCTGAGCGGACCCGGAGGACCGCTCTCCGCGTTCGGAGCGGCGGAGCCGGCGCCGGCCTGCAGGTAATCGGGCAGGTCCTCCACCCGGACCACGCTGCCGTCCACGAGGCACACCGCGCGCTCCACGACCTGCTGCAGCTCGCGCACGTTGAAGGGCCAATGGTGGCGTCGCAGGACGTCCATGGCCTCCGCCGAGAACGTCTTGGCCGGCGTGCCCCGGCCGTAGCGGGCCAGGAAGTGATCGACGAGACGGGGCACGTCCTCGCCCCGCTCGCGCAGCGGCGGGATCGTGACCATGTGGCCGAGCCGCGCCAGGAGGTCGGCCCGGAAGCGGCCCTGCTCGACGTCGCGCTCGAGCGGACGGTTGGTGGCGGACACGACCAGGGCGTCCACCTGGCGCGCGGCCGTATCGCCCACCCGGAACAGCTCGCCCGAATCGAGGAAGCGCAGCAGCTTGGTCTGCACGGCGGGATCGATGTCGCCCACCTCGTCCAGGAAGAGCACGCCGCCGTCCGCGATCTCGAGGCGGCCCTTCTTGTCGCGCGCCGCTTCCGTGAACGCGCCCTTGACGTGGCCGAAGAGCTCCGATTCGACGAGGGTGGGCGCGAGGGCGGGGATGGTCACGGGCACGTACGAGCCGTTGGGCCGCGGGGTGTGCGCGGCGTAGGCGCGCGCGAAGAGCTCCTTGCCCGTGCCCGTCTCCCCGCGCAGGAGGACGCGCGCCCCGCTCCTGGCGAAGCGGCGCACGGCGTCGTAGGCCTTGAGGAGGGCGGGGGCCGCGCCCACGATCTCGTGGCGCAACAGCTCCGTTTGCAAGGCGTCGAGCCGGTCGCCCGCGCGCGCGAGCTCCTCCGTCCGCTCGAGCACGAGCGAAGCGTAGAGCGCGACCGCGGTGAGGAACTCGAGGTCCGCGGGCGCGAAGGGCCGGGCGCTGCGGTTGTCGAGATAGAGGACGCCGCGCGCGGGCGAGCCCAGGGGCACGCAGAGGATGGACCGGATGCGGAAGCGCTGGATGCTCTCCGCCTCCGCGAACTGCGCGTCCTGGCGGATGTCCGAGGCCAGGACGGCCAGGCCGCTCTCGACGACGTGGCGGATGACGCTCCAGCTCAGCGGCCACTCGTCCGGAGGCCGGTCGGCGGGAAGGTTGTGGGCGAGGCGCGCGCGGAAGCCCTTGCCGGCCAGGGTCAGGAGGCAGGCGCGGTCGGGCTTGAGGTGCGCGACGATGGCGTCGTGGATCGTCTGCAGCACCGTCCCCGGGTCCGTCTGCTCGAGGAGCTGGCGGCCGATCTCGTAGACGGCGCCGAAGCGGCCCGTGCCCAGGGCAGCGCTGCCCGCGGGCAGGGGCCGCCGCGGATCGAGCGTGGCCTCGGTGTGGGCCCGCGTCGCCTCGCGCTCCTGCGTCACCTGGCGACTATCGGCCGCGCTCCGAGGACTGTCAACGGCCGCCACACGGTTGACCTGGGGCGCGCGGCGGACGTACGCTCCGGCCCATCGCCACCATGAACGGAAACATGCTCTCCAGCCGCGGCCCCGCCATCGCCCTGCTCGAGACGAGCTCGATCGCGAAGGGCATCGAAGCCACCGACGCCATGATGAAGCGGGCGGGCGTCGAGCTGTTGATGACCACCATCGTGCCCCGCGGCAAGTACCTGGTGATGGTCGGAGGCGCCGTGGCCGACGTCGAGGCTTCGCTGCGGGCGGGCAAGGACATCGCGGGCGCCGCCGTCCTCGACGAGTTCCTCATCCAGAACGCGGACCCGCAGCTCCCCGCCGCCATCAAGGGCAAGGTCAAGGTCGCGTCGATCGTGGCCGTGGGCATCATCGAGACGAAGGAGGTCGCGTCCGCGATTTTCGCCGCCGACGCCGCGGTCAAGGCGGCGGACGTCACGCTGATCGAGGCGCGGAACCAGCCCGGCGCCAAGGGCATGGTCGTCGTCACGGGCGAAGTGGGCGCGGTGCGGGCGGCGGTGGCGGCGGGTGTGGCCACCATCAAGCGCGACGGGATGCTGATTGCGGAAGTCGTGATCCCCTACGCGCACGAAGCGCTCGTCAAGTCCCTCACGAGCTGACCCCGGCGGGCCCAGAAACACGAAGGGGCACGCGCGTGGCGTGCCCCCGACGGCAGGGAACTTCGGAAGCGAGATCTACTTCGCGGCGGGCGACGGGCTCGCCTTGGTCGCGGGGCTGGCCTTGGTCGCCGGGGCGGCCTTGGTCGCCGGGGCGGCCTTGGTCGCCGGCGTGGCCGGGCTGGCCGCGGTCGCGGGGCTGGCCGGAGTGGCCGGGCTCGCCGCGGTCGTGTGCGCCTTGTGCTTCTTGGTCGTCTTCTTCGTCGTCGTCGGCGTGTCCGCGAGCACTGCCATCGGCAGGGCGGCAATGGCCAGGATCAGCATGAGCTTCTTCATGTAAGTATTCCCCTCCTCAGGGTCGACCCTTCCTTAGGCAACTCGCCTGCCATCCCCGTGGCCGCCGCGCCGCCAGGCCTTTCCACACGTCACTTCAAGGGGTTACGGGCATCGTCTCGCGGACGACCGTCCGCCTCAGCTGCACCTTTTCGGGCACCCATTGCCCCGTTTCGGGCAGTTTGGCGAGATGACGGCTGTCGAGGGAGGACCGGGCGGGGTCAGACCTTGTGCGCGACGAGCAGCAGATGCGCGCTCATGGACAGCACCGCGGGGTCGGCTTCGATCTGCCGGAGGAGATCCAGGAGTGGCCGGCGGCGGCGCTCGTCGCGCCAGCGCGCCTCCAGGTCGGGCATCAGCCAGGCCGGGCCTTCCACGGCGAGGCCGGCGGCGCGTGCCTCTTCGCCCAGCTCGGCCGGGAGATGGAAGTACGCGGTCGTGAAGTAGTCGAGGCGCGAGGTCGGGTTGCGGTGTTGTCCCTCGCGCAGGTCGCGCTCGAGGATGGGGAGGAACTCGGGATCGTCGATCAGCCCCCGGCACACGCCGTCGAGCAGCGAGGCGTGACGTGAGATCGCGGCGGCGACCACGACCCCTCCCGCCCTCAGCACGCGCCGCGCCTCGCCCAGGGCCTGATCCGATCGTCGCGCCGGGTGAGGTGATAGAGGGGACCCAGGAGCGCCACCGCGTCCGCCGAGGCGTCCGCTTCCTCGAGCCGGCGCGCATCGCCGACGCGAGCGCCGGCCAGCACAGGACCGGGATGCATGCGAGCCTCCTCGACGTGCCGCGGCACCGGATCGACGAGGTGGACCTCGTACCCGCGGCCGGCCAGCCCGCGCGCGTAGACGCCGGTCCCTCCTCCCACGTCCAGGACACGCGCGGGCGGGGCGGGCAGGTAGCGCTCGAGCACGTCCAGCGTGCGCGCGAGCTCGATCAGGCCGGATCCCTCGAGCAACCGTCCACCCTCGAGTCCGGCCTGGTAGAACCGCTGGATGTCGTCCGCGTCGCTCATGACCCGCCGTCGGTGCGGGCGAGACTACGCTCGCGCGGCGCGCGCCGTCAACGTAAGATCCGGCCCCGCCCTGGAGGTGTCATGCCGCGTGCCCGCGCCGGCCGCCGTCTCGCGCTCGTCCTCGCCGCCCTCGGAGCCGCCACTACCGGCGCGCGGTCCGCGGCCCCGCCGTCGCCCGGCACGGAGGCACGCGCGGCGGCGATCCCGGACGACCTGTTGCGCGGCCTGCGCTGGCGCTCGATCGGTCCCTACCGCGGCGGCCGCGTCGTCGCGGTGGCCGGGCGGCGCGACCAGCCATACGTCTACTACTTCGGCGGCACCGGCGGCGGCATCTGGAAGACCACGGACGGCGGAATCCGCTGGACCAACGTCTCCGACGGCCAGCTCGGCACCGGCTCCGTGGGCGCGGTCGCGGTGGCGGAGTCGGACGCGAACGTCGTGTACGCGGGGATGGGCGAGGGCTGCATCCGCGGCAACCTCTCCCACGGCGACGGCGTGTACCGCTCGACGGACGGCGGACGCACCTGGACCAGCGTCGGCCTGCGCGACACGCGCCAGATCGGCCGCATCCGCGTGCACCCGACGGAGGCGGACACGGTCTACGTGGCCGCCCTCGGACATGCCTTCGGCCGCAACGCGGAGCGCGGGGTATTCCGCTCGCGTGACGGCGGGCGCACCTGGCGCAAGGTCCTCTACGTCGACGACACCACGGGCGCGATCGACATCGACATGGACCCGACCAACCCGCGCGTCCTCTACGCCGCGTTCTGGCAGGTCGTGCGCACGCCCTGGAGGCTGGAGAGCGGCGGCCCGGGGAGCGGCCTCTACAAGACGACGGACGGCGGAGACACGTGGAAGA
>DASTLK010000284.1:0-1826 GCA_035715025.1 Vicinamibacteria bacterium | reverse complement strand
GAGCGCCCGACTCACGCCCGCCTGATCGACGTTCCACTCGGCGCGAGCCCGTAGCGTCTCACCCAAGAACGGTGGCACCGGATAGAAGCGCGACCGCCCGTGGACCACGCGGTCGAAGTAGTCCTGGACCCGCGCCATGGCCAAGGCCATGCGCGCGTCCGGGGTCGACGCCGAGTCGTGCAGCAGCTGAGGCGTGAGGTTCAGCACCGAGCCGAGGATACCAATCGCGGAATCGTGCTGGGCGCGCAGCTGGCGCCAATCGTCGTCCGACAGCGCGATGCCCGCGGAATCCGACTGCTGGAGCAGTAGCTGCCGCTGGACCACCACCTTCAGGAACTGATTGATCTGATCGTCGGTCGCCTGAGGCAGCGCCTGCGCGACCGATGGGTCGAGGGCGGCCAGCCAGCGCACCAGGTGCTTCATTTGGAACGACCCGCCGCGGTAGCGCACCAGGACACGGCTGCTCGTGCGCGCGTCATCAAGATCCTGCACTGCCGCCCGCACCAACGCGGCCGCTCGACTCACCGGCTCAATCTTGCGTCGAGTCGTGAGGCTGTCCAAGTACAGCGAGTCGAGACGGTACGTCAGCCGTTCCTCGAGGCTCGTTTGGAACGAGTCGCGGACCTCGGCGAGCGGCGGCCGGCGGATGATGTGGTAGCCGAAGGGGCTCTTCACGACCGGGCTCACGCCCCCCGGCGCCAGCTGCCACGCGGCGTCTTCGAACGCCTGCACGAACTGGCCGCGCTCCGACACGCCCAGCCCTCCGCCACGGGCCTTGGAGCTGGGGTCCTCCGAAAGGCGGGAGGCCAACTGCGCGAACCGGGCGCCCGCCGCCTTCGCCTGCGGCAGCACCTGGTCCGCCTGCCGGTGCTTCTGCGCGTCCACCGACGGCGCCGCGCTCGAGGGCACTTGGAACAGGATGTGCTGGAACAGGCGGGCCTCGCCCGCCTGGTACGCCGAGTCGACCTGCGCCGCGGTGAGGTGCGCGCGCGGCGCAATGAGCCGCTCGTGGAACCGCTCCCACTTGAGCTGGGACACCAGCGGCCACATCGCCTCGGCCATCGTCGCCGAGTCGCGGAGGTCCTGCCCCTTGGCCATCGCCTGGGCGAACAGCGCGTAGTCGACCCAGACGTGCGCCAGCCGGCCGAGGGCGAGCGGATCGAGCGGTACCTGCTTGCCGCCCCCCGCGAGCTGCGCCAGGCGCTCGACCGTCAGCGTGTGGCCGTTCGCGCGCGCGACGATCTCCGCCCGAGCCGAGAAGGCGTCCCGCAGGGCATCGCATCCGGCCACCGTGAGGACCAGCAGCACCAGACTCAACCGTCGCATCCCGTCTCCCCTTCTCTAGACTTGGTGGTCTTGCAGGACGGCCGTGAGCGCCCGGACCAAGCCGGGGCCGATCGTCTCTCCGCCGAGCCGGCGGAGTCTGAGCGAGAGCGGCACCGCGCGCCGCACGTCGGCCTCGAACTGCACCCGCTCGAGGGCCACCTGCAGCCCCGCGAGCCGCGGCGCGGCGTCCCGCCGAAACGTGAGCCGCGCCTCGTCGCCCTTGATCAAGACCGTTTCCAGGCCCGCCTGGGCGCCGAGCGCGCGGAGCTCGGCGACGAGGAGGAGACGCTCGGCTTCCGGCGGCAGCGGCCCGAACCGGTCGCGCAACTCCTCGCGCACGGGCTGAATCTCGCACGGTTGCTCGGCCCGCGCCAGCCGCCGGTACAGATCGAGCTTCGTTTCGTCGTCGCCGACGTACGTCTCCGGCAGATGCGCGGGAGCGTCGAGGGTCACGTCGGGAGGACTCCACTCGCGGCTCGCGGCGCCCGGCTCCCGCTTCA
>DASTLK010000283.1:0-7049 GCA_035715025.1 Vicinamibacteria bacterium | reverse complement strand
CTCCTCCATCACGGTGTAGATCTCGGGCAGGAGCTGGTAGCGCATCTCGATGGCCCGGCGGTTGATCTCCTCGAAGTGCGGGCCGTACGACCACGGCTCCTGGTCGGGGGTGCCGAAGGTCGTGTGCGCGCGCATGAAGGGATAGAAGACGCCGGTCTGCAGCCAGCGCGTGAAGAGCTCGGCCGAAGGGACCTCCGCGAAGCCTCCGATGTCGGCTCCGATGAACGAGAAGCCGGAGAGGCCCATGTTCGCGAACATGGGGATGCTCGCGCGCAGGGCGAACCAGTCGGAGACGTTGTCGCCGGGCCAGACCGCGGACCAGCGCTGGCCCCCGGCGTAGGTGGCGCGCGTGAGCACGAAGGGCCGCTCGTCGGGACGGAGGCGGGCGAGACCCTCGAAGGTCGCGCGGGAGTTCAGCATGCCGTAGACGTTGTGGATCTCGCGCTCGTCCGTGGCCTGGCCCTCGCCGTCGTGGCGCACGTCGAGGTCCATGGTGTGACTGGGGTCGACGAACACCGCTGGCTCGTTCATGTCGTTCCAGATGCCGGCCACGCCCACGTCCACGTACGGCCCCTTGAGCTGGTCACCCCACCAGGCGCGGGCGGAGGGCTTCGTGAAATCGGGGAAGACGCTCGGACCCGGGCTCTTCTCGCCTTGCGAGGGCCAGACCGGCGCCTTGTAGACGGAGCCGTCCTTGTTCTTCACGAACACGTCCGCGGCCAGGCCGCTGTCGTAAAGCGGCCAGCCCGGCTGCGCCTTGGGATGGGGATCGACGATGGGGACGACGCGGAAGCCCTGGCCGCGCAGGTCGCGCACGAGCCGCGCGGGATCGGGGAACCGCTCGTGGTTCCAGGTGAAGGGGTTGTAGCCCTCCTCGTAGTGGATGTCGAGCCAGAGGACGTCCGCGGGCACGCGCTTGAGCCGGAAGGTGTCGGCCAGGTTCCGGACGCGCGATTCCGGGAAGTAGCTGTAGCGCGATTGCTGGTAGCCGAGCGCCCACATCGGGGGCAAGGGCGTGCGGCCGGTGAGCTCGGTGTAGCGCTGGACGACGTCCCGCGGCGTGGGCCCGTCGATGAAGTAGTAGTCGAGCGCGCCGTCCACGGCCCCGAAGGCGAGGAGGCCGGGATCCGTGCGCCCGATGTCGAACGAAGTGCGGAAGGTGTTGTCGAGGAAGATGCCGTGGGCGCGCCCCTGGCGCAGCACGATGTAGAAGGGCACGGAGACGTAGAGGGGATCCGTGTCGTCGCCGTAGGCGTAGGTGTCCGAGTTCCACATCGCGTAGGCATAGCCGCCGCGATAGCGCCCGCGCTTGTCCAACTCGCCTGTCTTCTCGCCCAGGCCGTACACGTGCTCGTCGTCGCGCAGCCGCTTCCAGACGCGCGTGGTGCGGCCGGTGAAGGCCATGCCGCGCCCGGGGTCGTCCTCGTCGAGCGAGGTGCCGTCCGCGGAGGCGAAGGCGACGCGGAAGGGCGCGTGGGTGAGGGTGACGCGGAGGGCAGCGGTGCGCAGGACGGACGAGGCCGCCCCCACCTCGACCTGGGCCGCGGGATCGCCGGTCGGCGGGGTGAGGATCGCGTAGGAGTGATCGCGTCCCAGCGAAGGACCGGGCACGAATCGCACGCGCACGACCTGCGGCGTGAGCGCGGACACCGCGACCGTGCCCTGGGCATTCTGGAAGACGAGAGAGGCGCGCTCGCGCCGGGGCGCGGGCATGGCCCCCAGCGACGCCCATTCGGCGGCGGCCCGCGCCGCGGGCAGCAGCAGGACGAGCGCGCAGCCGAGGGCCAGGTTGCGGCGGCGGAAATGATTCACGACGACCTCCCTGGCGTGCGAGCGCCCGCCGGTTTCCACGGAGCCTATCCCACTCGTGACGGGAGCGCGGCCACGCCTTATAGTGGACCGGAGGGGAGGCGCGCTTGGCTGACCGCCGCATCATCGTCCGCAACAACGGGCCCATCCGCATCGAGGGCGACGACATCGTCCTGACCGACCAGGACGGCAAGGCCTTCGGCCTCGCCGGCCGGACGGTCATCTCGCTCTGCCGCTGCGGCCATTCCGCGAACAAGCCGTTCTGCGACGGCACGCACAACAAAGTCGGGTTCGACTCCCAGTGCCCGGCCCGCGACCTGCCGCCGCCTCCTCCGCCCAAGACGCCTTGACCGCCGGCGTCAACCCGCGGCTGAGCGGGATCCTGCTCCATCCCACCTCGCTGCCCGGACGCTACGGCATCGGCGAGCTGGGCCACGAGGCGATGCGGCTGCTCGACTTCCTGGCGGGGGCGGAGCAGCGCCTCTGGCAGGTCCTGCCCCTCGGCCCCACCGGGTACGGCGACTCGCCGTATCAATGCTTCTCCGCCTTCGCCGGCAACCCGCTCCTCGTCAGCCTGGACCTCCTCGTCGAGCAGGGCTTGCTCGGCGCGGAGGACGTGAAGGGGGCCTCGTTTCCCGAGACCGAGGTGGACTACGGCGCCGTGATCGCCTTCAAGCAGCCGCGGCTGCGCACGGCGTACGAGCGCGCGCGCAAGAAGCCGGACGTCATGGAGCGCTTCGACGCGTTCTGCCGGGAGCAGGCGGCCTGGCTCGACGACTACGCCCTCTTCATGGCGGTCAAGGAGGCGCACGGCAACGTGGCCTGGACGGACTGGGAGGCGGACATCCGCTCGCGCAAGCCGCGCGCTCTTCAGCGCTGGGGGAAGGAGAAGGCGGACGCGGCCCGCGCGCGAAAATTCGAGCAGTACCTCTTCTTCTCGCAGTGGGCGGACGTGAAGAAGGCGGCCCGCGATCGCGACATCCAGATCATGGGCGACATCCCGATCTTCGTCGCCCACGACAGCGCGGACGTGTGGGCGCACCCCGACCTCTTCCGCCTGAAGAAGGACGGCACGCCCGAGGTGGTGGCGGGTGTGCCCCCCGACTACTTCAGCGCGACGGGCCAGCTCTGGGGCAATCCCATCTATCGCTGGGACGAGATGGCGGCCCGAGGCTTCGGCTGGTGGGTGGATCGCTTCCGCGCCACGTTCGAGATGATGGACCGCGTGCGCCTCGATCACTTCCGCGGCTTCGAGGCCTACTGGGAGATCCCGGCCGGCGAGAAGACGGCCGTGAACGGGAAGTGGGTGAAGGGGCCGGGCGCCGCCCTCTTCGAGGCGCTGCGCGAGGGCCTGGGCAACCTGCCCATCGTCGCGGAGAACCTGGGCGTGATCACGCCCGAGGTGGAGATGCTGCGCGAGCGCTTCGGCTTCCCGGGCATGGCCATCCTGCAATTCGCCTGGGGAAGCGATCCGCAGGGCTCGACCTTCATCCCCCACAACTATCCGCGCAAGCTCGTGGTCTACACGGGGACGCACGACAACGACACCACGGTGGGCTGGTGGACTTCCGGCGTGGGCGATTCGACGCGCAGCCTGGCCGACGTGGAGCGCGAGCGCGACTTCGCCCGCCGCTACATGAACACCGACGGCAAGGAGATCCACTGGGACTTCATCCGCACGATCCTGGCCTCGGTGGCCGAGCTGGCCGTCTCACCGATGCAGGACGTGCTGGGCAAGGGGAGCCAGGCGCGCATGAACCTGCCCGGCCGGCCCGGCGGCAACTGGCGCTGGCGCTACGCGGCGAGCGAGCTCACGGAGACCGCGAAGCACCGGCTCCTGCTGTACACGCAGACCTACGGCCGCGGCCGTCCGTACGGGGCGGCGCCCCAGGCCTGAGCGGCACGTCCGAGCTCATCGTGGCCATGGGCGCCATGCGCCTGTCCACCGCGCCCGACCGCGACGACGCGCGGGCGCTGGCCACGCTGCACGCGGCCCTGGACGCCGGCGTCACCCTGATCGACACCGCCGACGCGTACGGCCGGGACGCGAGCGAGACCGGGCACAACGAGCGATTGATCGCGCGTGCGCTCGCCACCTGGAAGGGCGAGAGGTCGCGCGTCCGCGTCGCCACCAAGGGCGGGTTCACGCGGCCGGGCGGGCGATGGGTCGCGGACGGCCGCGCGCGCCACCTCGCCGCGGCCTGCGCGGCCAGCCGGAAGGCGCTGAGCGTCGACCGCATCTTCCTGTATCAGCTCCATGCGCCCGATCCGCGTACCTCGCTGGCCACCAGCGTGCGCGCGCTGGCCGCCCTGCAGGGCGACGGCCTCGTCGAGCAGATCGGCCTTTGCAACGTGTTGCTCGACGAACTGCGCGAGGCGCTCGACCTTGCGCCGATCGCTGCGGTGCAGGTGGAGCTGAGCCCGTGGCACGACGCGAGCCTCCGCGGCGGCGTGGTCGAGCTCTGCGCGGAGCGCGGCATCCTGCTCCTGGCGCATCGTCCGCTCGGCGGCGCCGACAACCGGCGGCGGCTCCTGAACGATCCCGCGCTCGCCGCGGTGGCCGAGCGCCACGGGGCCTCGCCCGCGGACGTCGCTCTCGCCTGGCTGCGCAGCCTGTCCGAGGTGATCGTGCCCTTGCCGGGGCCCACGCGTTCGGAGACGGCGGGTACGCTCGGCCGCGCGCTGTCCCTGTCCTCCGAGGATCTCGCGTCCCTCGACGCCCGTTTCCCCGCCGCCCGGCTGATGCGCGTCCCGCGCGCCGTGCGCCGTCCCCCGGAGGGCGCGCTTGGCGACGTCGTACTCGTGATGGGCACGGCGGGCGCGGGCAAGAGCGGTCGCGCCGCGGAGCTCGTGGCCGAGGGCTACGAGCGACTGAATCGTGACGAGACCGGCGGCGGTCTGGGCGGGCTGCTCCCCCCGCTCGAGGCGCATCTCGCCGCGGGGCGCCGTCAGGTGGTCCTCGACAACACGTACCTCTCGCGCGCGAGCCGGAACGCCGTCATCGAGACGGCGTGGGCGCACGGCGTGCCCGTGCGCTGCGAGTGGCGAGACACGAGCCTGGAGGACGCGCAGGTCAACGTCGTGCAGCGGATGCTCGCGCGCCATGGACGCCTCCTCGGGCCGGAGGAGATGAAGCGCGCGGCGCGCGACGATCCGGGGGCGGTCGGACCCGGCGTCCTCTTCCGTCACCGGCGCGAGCTGGAACCGCCCGAGGCCTCGGAAGGATTTGGGCGCGTGGAGGCGGTGTCGTTCGTCCGCCGTCCGCGCCCCGACTACGACGGACGCGCGGTCGTGTTCTGGTACGACGGCGTCGTGCGCGCGAGCCGCAGCGGCGCGCGTTCCCCGCGCTCTCCGGACGACGTGGCCCTCGTCCCGGGTGCCCGCGAGTGGCTCGCACGACAGCGCGACGAGGGATGGCGGCTTTGCGGCGTCTCGTGGCATCCCGAAGTGGCGGACGAGACGATGCGCGCGGACGCGGTCGAGGCCGTCTTCTCACGGACGCACGAATTGCTTGGCCTCGAGATCGAGCACGCCTGGTGCCCGCACGGTGAAGGCGCGCCCGTGTGCTGGTGCCGAAAGCCACTGCCTGGGCTCGGCGTGGTCTTGATCGAGCGGCACCGGCTGGATCCCGCGCGCTGCGTCTACGTGGGACGCGACGCGCCCGATCGCGCATTCGCCCGCGCTCTCGGCTTCACCTATCGCGACGCCGCGGAAGTCTTCCGATCGACGGTGGATCCCGTGCGGTAAGATGCGCGCGAACGGGGGATCCCACATGGACAAGCCCAGGCTCGCCTTCTGGCAGATCTGGAACATGAGCTTCGGGTTCCTCGGGATCCAGTTCGGCTGGGGCCTCCAGATGGCGAACATGAGCGCCATCTACGAGTACCTCGGGGCCCGGCCCGACCAGATCCCGCTGCTGTGGCTGGCCGCGCCCCTCACCGGCCTCCTCGTCCAGCCCGTGATCGGCCACATGAGCGACCGCACGTGGGGGCGCCTCGGCCGCCGCCGCCCCTACTTCCTGACCGGCGCCCTGCTCAGCTCCGCCGCTCTCGTGCTCATGCCGAACGCGTCCGCGCTCTGGATGGCGGCGGGTCTCCTCTGGATCCTGGACGCGTCGATCAACGTGAGCATGGAGCCGTTCCGCGCCTTCGTGGCCGACCTCCTGCCAGAGGATCAGCGCACGCAGGGCTTCGGCATGCAGAGCGTCTTCATCGGCCTGGGTGCGGTGGTGGCCTCCGCGCTGCCCTGGCTGATGACGAACGTGTTCGGGGTGATGAGCGTCGCCGCCCCGGGCACCATTCCCCTGAACGTGAAGCTGTCCTTCTATATCGGCGCGCTGGCCTTCCTGGGCGCCGTGCTCTGGACGGTGGCCACCACCCCTGAGTACCCGCCCGAAGACCTCGAAGCCTTCCGCCGTCAGAACCAGGCCGCGGCCGGCCTCTTCGGGGGGGCGGCGGAGATCAAGCACGCGATCGCGCACATGCCGGAGACCATGAAGCGGCTGGCGTGGGTCCAGGTGTGCACCTGGGCAGGCCTGTTCTGCATGTGGCTCTACTTCCCGGTGGCGGTGGCGCACAACGTGTTCGGCGCGCCCGACGAGACCTCCCCTCTCTATCAGGCGGGCGTGGAGTGGGGCGGGATCTGCTTCGCGATGTACTCGGTCGTCTGTTTCGCGTTCGCGCCGCTGCTGCCGCGGCTCGCGCACAAGGTGGGCCGCAAGAACGCGCATTCGCTGTGCCTGCTCGCGGGCGCGGCCGGCCTGCTCTCGGTCGCGCTCATCCACAGCAAGTACGGCCTGCTGCTCTCGATGGTCGGGGTGGGGATCGCCTGGTCGAGCATCCTCTCCGTGCCCTACGCGATCCTGGCCGGAGCGCTGCCCGCCGGGCGGACCGGCGTGTACATGGGCATCTTCAACTTCTTCATCGTGATCCCCGAGATCGTGGCCTCCCTCGGCTTCGGCTGGGTGATGTCGCACCTGCTGGGCAACAACCGCCTGCTCGCCGTCATCGCGGGCGGCGTCCTCCTCGCCCTCGCCGCCGTCCTCATGCAGCGTGTCGAGGACCGCCGCTCGGTGGCCAGCGAAGGCGCGGACGTGGCGGCCGTCGCTTGATCCTCGCGGGAGCGCTGGTCGCGCTGCTGGCCGCTCCCCAGGTTGCCAAGGTCGAGCCTCCGAGCTGGTGGCCGCGCCATTCGATCGCGACCGTGCGCGTCCTCGTGCGCGGGCGCGACCTCACCGGCGC
>DASTLK010000282.1:0-3748 GCA_035715025.1 Vicinamibacteria bacterium | reverse complement strand
ATCGACACCGCCGCGCGCTGGCTCAGCCGGACGAGCGCCTGCGCGCAGCGGTAGCGCAGGTCGAGGCGCTCGGCTTCCAGCCCCGCCAGCAGCCCGTCGGCCGCGCGCTGCGTCGGCACCGACGCCAGCACGCGCGGGATCCTCCGCCGGATCACCGGATCGACGCGCTCGTCGAGCAGCGCATCCACGAGCTGGCCCGTGCACGAGGGCGCGGCGCGGCGCAGGGCGGGAATGACGTCGCCGAACAGGTCGTCCCGGCGGAGCAGGGGCAGGGCCGCCGCCACCAGCGCCGGCTCGACGAGCCCCTGGGACAGGCCACTGCGGATCCGGACGACGTCGCCGGACCGCAGGTCGGCGGATCGGCGCACGGTCGCATCCCCGTCCTCCGGCGATACCGGCGGCGCGAGGCTTGGAGCGGCCGCCGGCGTCCGGGCTGATGCCGCCGGATCGGCCCGGGAGTAGGTCTCCATCGTCTGCCGCGTCGTCGCATCGACGACTTCCGCCTCCTCGAGCCGCACCGCGCCCGCGCGCAGGCTGTCCACCAGCGCGACCACGTACGCGCGATGGAAGCGCAGGGCGATGGCCATCATGACCGCCGCGCCGAGTCCGGCGATCAGGGCCAGGCCCTGCGTCGCGTGACGTCCCGTCACCGCCAGCACGAGCGCGGTCACCGCGCTTCCCGCGAGCGTGCCGACTCGATCGGCCCCGACGTCCACCAGCGGCTTCGCCGGCCGCTTCTGTGACGGCGGCAACGGCGTGTAGAGGAGCTCATAGGCGGATCGGAAGGTGGAATGGCGCAGCACGGCTTCCGCCGCCCGCAAGGCGACGATCGTCCCCATCCGCGGCGCGGCCACCACCGCTCCGGCCAGGACGGCCACGCCGAGGGGATGGGTGGCCAGCGTCCCCGCCAGGCCCAGGCGTGTCAGCGACGAGCGCACGAGCGCGGCCTGTACGAGCAGCGCCAGCAGGCCGCTCGCGGTGTGGAACGCCGCGAAGAATCCGACCAGGGCCTCTCCGTGCGCGAAACGGGCGACGGCGGCGGCGTTGAACGCATAGTCCAGGAGGGCCTCGATGAACGCGCAGAGCGCGATGAGCGCGGCCAGCGAACGAAGATACGGGATCTGCGCGAAGAGGCGCCATCGCAACTGGCCTCTGACCGCGGGCGGCGGCGGGGGCGGCTCCGCGGCCGCCCCCGCTGCCCCGAGACGCCGTATGGCGAGCGCGCACAAGGCGAGGAGCGCGGCCAGGCCCAGAAGCAGGGTGGGCACCCGCACGAGCCCGGCCACACGCCACGTGAGAGCCCCACCCAGTACGCCGCCCAGACTGGCCCCGGTCCCGATGGTGCCCATGGCGCGCCGCGCCGAGTGCGGATCGAACCTCTCGTTGAGGAGCGACCAGTAGGCCGACACGAGCGTGGCCCCGAAGGTCGCCACGTGCAGGTACAGCAGGGCCGCGGCCGCGCGCGGCGCGACGAAGCTGAGTCCCCACTCGCCGACCAGGAGAAAGGCGCTGCCCCAGAGAAGCGGCGGCAGCAGCCGCGCCGGCGGCCGTCGCGCCATCGTCCGGGAGAGAGCCGCCACCGCGACGAAGGACAAGCCGGCGCTCGCCCCCAGGGCCAGAGGCAGCGTGGTGACCGGGAACTGCGACAGGTAGAACGCGTCCCGGACCACCTTCGCCGCCACCTGCTGGGCGATGAGGAGTCCCGCCCCGAGCGCAGCCGCACGCACGGTGGGCGCGGGGCCCGGATCGCGCGGCAAGTCGGTCGTGGGGCCGGCTTCAAGTCTCATGCGACCTGCGGTTCGGCGGTACCATGGCGGCGCCGAGGATGGGCGCCATCGTACGCCCGTCCCGGCCTGCTGCCATCGTCCGTCAGGGCGGCGGAAAGCGCCGATCATGCCGCTGGCCGATCCCGAGTCCTTCGTCGGCACCGACCGGTTCCTCGTGCAGCGGCGGCTGGGCGCGGGCTCGTTCGGTGTCGTCTACGACGCCCTGGACCGCGAGCGCAACACCCGCGTCGCGCTCAAGACCTTGCGCGTGGGAACGGGCCGGACTCTCTACCGCTTCAAGCAGGAGTTCCGCGCCCTGGCCGACGTGTCGCATCCCAACCTCGTCAGCCTCTACGAGCTGCTGGCCGAAGGCGAGCAGTGGTTCTTCACCATGGAGCGGATCGACGGCGTGACCTTCCTGGAGCACGTCCGGGGTGCCGAGGCGGACGGGGTGTCCAGCGCGTTCTCCTCCCCGACCACGCCCGAGGTCGCCGCCTTCAT
The DNA here is from genome assembly GCA_035715025.1 of Vicinamibacteria bacterium. Taxonomy (GTDB): domain Bacteria; phylum Acidobacteriota; class Vicinamibacteria; order Fen-336; family Fen-336; genus AA29. The sequence goes on along the minus strand of DASTLK010000282.1, from coordinate 1,481 downwards.
GCGCGGAGAATCCTCGTGGAGCGAAGCCGCCTTCGTGGCCCCCCTCCCCACCGCCCTCGCTCCCGGCGCCCCCGTCACCCCCACCGTCGGCCGACTCCGCGCGGCGCTGCGTCAGCTCGCGGAGGGCGTGTGCGCTCTGCACTCGGCGGGCAAGCTGCACCGCGACATCAAGCCCTCCAACGTGCTCGTCACCGCGGAAGGCCGCGTGGTGGTCTTGGACTTCGGGCTCATACGCGAGCTGGGCTCGGGGATCGCGCAGACCCTCGATGCCGTCGGCACGCCCGCCTACATGGCGCCCGAGCAGGCGGCCGAGTCGCCGCTCACCGAAGCCAGCGACTGGTACAGCGTCGGGGTGATGCTCTACGAGAGCCTCACCGGAGCCCTCCCCTTCTCGGGCACCGCGTTCGAGGTGCTCCGCCGCAAGCAGCTCGAGGACCCCGTCGCGCCGCGCACCCTGGTTCCGGACGTCCCCGAGGACCTGAGCGCGCTGTGTCTCGACCTCCTCCACCGCAGTCCGGCGCGACGCCCTTCCGGGGCCGAGGTGCTGCGCCGGCTGCACCCGCTCGACGCCGCGCCCACGGAGGTCGTCCCCCCCGCGCCGCTGGCCCCGTCTCCCAGCGCGGTTCCCTTCGTGGGGAGGGGGGAAGAGCTCGCGCGGCTGCGCGAGGCCTACGCCGTCCTCCGGTCCGGTCACGCGATCACCGTGAGCGTGTACGGCGGCTCCGGCATGGGCAAGACCGCGCTCGTGCGGCGCTTCCTGGACGAGCTGCGTCGGGAAAGTCCGGCCCCCGTGATCCTCTCCGGCCGATGCTACGAGCGGGAGTCCGTGCCCTACAAGGCCTTCGACAGCGTCGTGGACGCGCTGAGCCAATACTTGCGGCGGCTTCCGCCCAGCGACGTCCAGGCGCTGCTGCCCCACGACGTGCTCGCCCTCGTCCGCCTCTTTCCCGTCCTGCGCCAGGTGCAAGGCGTCACCCGCGCGCGGCGCACCGTGCTCGAGATCCCGGACTCCCAGGAGCGGAGGCGGCGGGCCTTCGCCGCCTTGCGCGAGCTCCTCGTCCGGCTGGCGGACCGGGCGCCGGTCGTGATCGTCATGGACGACCTGCAGTGGGGCGACGCGGACAGCTCGGCGCTGCTCGAGAACCTGATGAAACCGCCTGATTCCCCGGCCCTCCTCCTCATCGGGTCCTATCGCACGGAGGAGGCGACCACGAGCCCGCTGCTCGCCTTGCTGCTCCCCCTGCGCGAATCGCCCGATGCGGCGGCGCTGAAGAAGATGGACCTGGCCGTAGGCGAGCTGACGCTCGACGACGCGCGCGCGCTGGCCAGCGAGCTCCTCGGTCGGGAGCCGGGGACGGCGGCGCGCGCGGAAGCCATCGCCCGCGAATCGCAGGGGAACGCGTTCCTCGTCGACGCGCTGTCGCGGTTCGGGGCGGGCGAGAGTCGCGGAGCCATGCTCGAAGACCTGATCCGCCGGCGGG
>DASTLK010000281.1:0-9895 GCA_035715025.1 Vicinamibacteria bacterium | reverse complement strand
GCGATCATCATCGCCAAGACGGGCATGACCGAGCTCGCGAACTGGGTGGCGGGCACGCCCTACCCGATGCCGACGAACTACAACGGCCTGCATGGATACGGCTTCAATCCCTACGACCCGCGCCGCGATCCGCGTGAGGGGACCTTCGACGGCCGGCCCGCTCTGGCCACGGGCGGATCGAGCTCCGGCGTGGGCACCGCCGCGAGCTTCTGGGCCGCGAACATCGGCACGGAGACGAGCGGGTCGATCCTCAGCCCCTCGAACCAGAACATGCTGGCCGGGATCAAGCCGACGGTGGGCCGGGTCAGCCGCTACGGCGTCATCCCCATCAGCGCCGACCAGGATACGCCGGGCCCCATGGCCAGGACGGTCACCGATGCCGCCATCGTGCTGGGAGCGGTGGAGGGCGCGGCTCCCGACCCGAACGACGCCGCCACCAAGGCCTGCACGCCGCCGCCCGGGCGGGACTACACGAAGCTGCTGAAGACGGACGCGCTCAAGGGCGCGCGCATCGGCATCCCCCGCGCCTTCTACTACGACAAGATCACCGCGCCCGGGACCACCGAGCCCCGCGGCGGCTTGACGCCGGAGGGGGCCAAGGTGATGGCGGAGGCGATCGACGTGCTCAAGCAGCAGGGGGCGGTGATCGTGGATCCCGCGGATATCCCGAGCGTCGTCGACAAGGACGAGAAGAACAACCTCCTGAAGTGGAACGTGTGTTCGGGGGCGGAGGAGGGGCGCGGGCGGGACAACGCCTGCTCCATCGTCTTCAAATACGGGATGAAGCGCGACTTCAACAAGTGGCTGGAGAGCCTCGGCCCCTCGGCGCCGGTCAGGACCCTGACCGACCTGCGCGTCTGGAACATCACGCACCAGCGCGCGGGCGCGATCAAGTACGGCGAAAGCAACCTCGACGTCTCCGACGAGATGGACCTCAAGGCGGACAAGCAGCGCTACGAGGAGGACCGCGCGAAGGACATCGCGCTCAGCGCGACCCACGGCATCGACGAGGTGATGAAGGCGCAGAGCCTCGACGCGCTGCTCTTCCCGGGCGGGTCGGGGGCGGGCATCGCGGCCAAGCCCGGCTATCCGACCGTCATCGTTCCCTTCGGCACCGTCCCCAACGCGCCCGCCAGCCCCGCCCCGCCCTTCCCGGAGGGCTTCAACGCGAAACCGGCGCCCCTCGGCGTGAGCTTCACGGGCATGGCCTGCAGCGAGCCGCGTCTGCTCGCGCTGGGCTACGCGTTCGAGCAGGCCACGAAGCGGCGGGTGCCTCCGCCCTCCGTGCCCTAGCCGGGGCGGGTCTTCCTCCAGGCTTTTGCCTGTACTCAGTATGAGTACGATGTTCTGGGCCGCGGGCGCAACCGGTTGGGGACGCGCCCGCGATGACCGCCTTTAGAAGGACACCCTTCGTACTCGTTTCGAGTACAGTCATCGAGCTCGGGGGAGACATCTCCCCGAGACCGAGCGAGTCCGGGCGAGGAGACCGGCCAGGCCGCTAACCGCGGAACCCTTTCGCGGCTTCGACCGCGGCCGCGATCTGCCGCGCGTTCGGATCCACGCAGGGGCGGCGCTCGCAGAGGAAGTCGAGCGCGTCCTCGGGTCCGCGCTCCGCGTACTCGCCCGCGAGCAGGTAGGCGAGGACGAGCGTGGAGGACCGGCCCACGCCCGCCATGCAGTGCACGAAGACGGGCATCTTCGCCTGCTCGCACTGGCGCAGGAAGGCGATGCCCATGCGCAGGTGCATCGCGCTGGGCGGCTCGTGGTCGACGGTGGGGAGCCACAGGAAGGCGTCGAACGTCCAGGGGTCGGCCCCCTCCTGCTTCATGTCCACGCAGGCGCGGACGCCCTCCGCCTTCAGGCGGTGGTAATCGTCCAGGCTCGCGATGCGGGAGCCGAGGTAGACGAGGTCGGTGACCCGGTCGAAGGAGACCCTGCGCTCAGGGAACCGGATCATGGAACCGTTCGCTCAGGTCGACCAGGGTCTTGAGGCCAAAACCCAAGGCACCCGCTTCGTAGTACTTCCAGTCCTTCTCCTTGAACATCGGCCCCGCGATGTCCAGGTGGGCCCAGGCCACGCCCTTGGGCACGAACTCGCGCAGGAACAGCGACGCCGTGATGGCGCCGGCCAGCCCGCCGGAGGCGATGTTGTTGATGTCGGCGTAGGGGGTCTTGAGCGAATCGCGGTACTCCTCGACCAGCGGCAGCTCCCAGAAGGCCTCGCCGTGGTTCTCGCCGGAGCGGATGACGCGGCGGATCAGCTCGCGGTCGGTGCCGAGGACGCCCGCCACCGAAGGCCCGAGCGCGCGCAGGCAGGCGCCGGTCAGGGTGGCGATGTCGACGACGTGCGTCGCCCCCTCCTCGCCCGCGCGGTGCAGCCCGTCCGTGAGCACGAGGCGCCCCTCCGCGTCCGTGTTGTCGACCACGATGGACTTGCCGTTCTTGGCCGTGAAGATGTCCCCGGGCCGTTGCGCGTTGGCGTCGGGGAAGTTCTCCGCGCAACACAGGATCCCCACCACCTTCACGTCCGGGGCCAGGCGGCCCAGCGCGCGCATCGCGTACAGCACGGCGGCCGCGCCCGCCATGTCGCCCTTCATCTCCCACATGTGGTCGCCGGGCTTGAGGCTGATGCCGCCGGTGTCGAAGGTGATCCCCTTGCCGACCAGGGCCAGCGTCTCCTTCGACGCCTTGCGCGGCACGTGGCGGAGGATGACCATGCGCGGGGGGTGCGCGCTGCCCGAGCCCACGCGCAGGCAGCCCAGGTAGTCCCGCGCCTTGAGGCCGGCCGGATCCAGGATCTCGATCTCGAGGCCGACTTCCTTGGCCACCTCGGCCGCGCGGTCCGCGATGTACTCGGGCGTGCAGACGTTGCCCGGCTCGTTGATGAGGTCGCGCGCGCGGTTCACGTTCTCGCTCACCCACGAGTAGCGCGCCTTGCGGGCCTCCGCGTCCGCGCTGTGGTCGGGATGGACGAGGATCGTGACCTGGGCGTCCCTCTGGAGGAACTCGTCCTTGTCCTGCTTGTAGCGGTCGAAGGTGTAGGCCCCCACGATCGCGCCCTCGGCGACCTTGCCCACGAGGGGCGCCGCGGCCACGCTGTTCATCACGATGCCGATGCGCGCGTGGCGGGTGTCGCGGGCCAGGCGCAGCGCCCGCGCGGTGAACGTCTTCACGTTCTCCCAGAGGTTCCAGCTCTTGAGGCTGGGGCTCCAGTAGGCCACGAGCGAGGCGGCGGGGGAGCCCTCGGGCAGGGTGGCGAAGTACTCGCGCTTGAGCGTCTTCTCGCGGTATTGCGCGGTCGCGCGCTGCACGTGGGAACGGACGGCCGGATCGTCGACCTCGTGCAGGACCTGCTCGTCGTCGAGGACGAAGACGAGCAGATCGACGGCGGCCTGGGACACCGGGGTGAAGGCCAGCTTGATGTTCATCGAAAGTCCCTCGGGAGCGCGGCCGGGAAGGGCATGATTATACTGCGCTGATGCCCTCCGGCAAGGTCGCGGTCTTCGGAGTGCCCACCGCGGCCGGCGGCCGCGCTTCCGGCCTGGAGCGCGCCCCTTTCGCGCTGCGCGAGGCGGGTCTCCTGCGCGATCTGCGCGCCCTCGGCCCGCGCGTGGTCCACCTCTCCGACCTCTCGCTGTTCCCCTACCGCGACGATCCCGAGCATCCGCACGCGCGCAACGCCGAGGTGGTGGAGTGCGCGGTGCGCGCGGCCGCGGACGAGATGACGCGCGCGCTCGACGAAGGCTTCACCATCGTGCTCGGTGGAGACTGCACGCTGGTGGCGGGAACGGTGGCGGGGGCGAGCCGCAAGCTGGGCCAGCCCGTCGGGGTCATCTACATCGACGCCGACGCGGACCTCAACACGCCGGACACCTCGCCCTCCGGATATCTCAACGGGATGGCCCTGGCCCTCGCGCTCGGCCGCGGGCCGGAGGCCGTCACGTCCGCGGGCGGCCCCCCGCCGGCCGTGATCCCGGATCACGTGGCGCTGGTCGGCTTCCGCGCCGTCGATCCCGGCGAGCGGCCCGCTCTCGGTGACCTCGGCCTCGCGCTGCCCGCCAGCGCCGCGCGGCGCCTGGGGATGCGGGTGGCGGCCGCCCTCGCCCTGGACGGGGTCGGCAATGAGGACGGCCCCATCCTGGTCCACCTCGACGTCGACGTCATCGACGCGGCCGAGATGCCGGCGAAGCAGTACCTCACGCCGGGCGCCGGCCTCGCCTATGCCGAGGTCTCGGACCTGCTGACCGCGATCGTCGCCTCCCCGCGCGTGATCGCCCTCGAGGTGACCGAGTACGATCCTTCTCGCGATCCGCAGGGCGAGCACGCGCGGAAGATCGCCTCTCTCATCGTCCGCGCGGCCGGCCGCCGTCTTCACGCCTGAACGACGGCCCTGCACCGGCGCCGTCCCGGCTTGCCGGCTGCCAGCGCGGGGCGTATTCTCGGCCGCGGTCCTTCCAGGAGGAAAACGTGCTGCGTCAAACGCTCGCCCTCGGCCTCGCGGCGAGCCTTCTCTGGGCTCCCATCGTGGCCGGGCAAACCGTCACCTCGGACCCGGAAGTCCTGCGGGGCATCCGGCAGGTGGAAGACGGCGATTACGACTCCGCCATCGTCACCCTCGACGCGGTCGCGCGCCGTCTGAGCGGCGATCCCGCCCGCACGCGCGACCTGTCGCAGTCTTATCTCTACCTGGGCATCGCGTACATCGGAAAGGGGCACGAGGCGGCGGCGAAAGCGAAGTTCCGCGAGGCCGTCGCCCAGATCAAGGACCTGACCCTGAGCCCGGACAAGTTCCCGCCGAAGGTCATCGATCTGTTCGAGGCGGCGCGGGAGGAAGCGCGCGCGCAAGCGCAATCGGCGGCCCCTGCCCCGGCGACCACGCTGCCGGCGGCGGCGGCTCCGCCGCCGAAGAAGGGCGGCGGGGGAAAGACCATCCTCATCGTCGCCGGGCTCGCGGCCGCGGGCGGCGGCGTTGCCCTGGCCGCGGGAGGCAAGGGAGGCTCCAGCGGCGCGTCCACTCCCACGACACCGGCGGCCACGCCCACTCCCGCGCCCACGGCGTCGAGCACCCTGGAGCGCACGGATGCGGTCCCCAACGGCGAGTTCCGGGGGTTCGTGGTCACCGCCTCCAAGGCCGGCACCCTGCAGGCCAAGGTTCAGTGGCACAACCGCGACGTGAAGCTCGACCTCGGGTGCCAGGAGAGCAACGCGCCCTACACGGGATGCAACGGCACCTACGTCCGCATCAACGACACCGAGGCGACCTACAGCGTGCCCGTACAGCAGAAGGAGTACCTCGTCATCGTGAGCAACTTCTCCGGCCTGCCCGGCGCGGAGGCGTTCACGGTGCTGATCCAATATCCGTGAGCATCCGCTCCGTGCGGCGCGCGGCCCCATGAACTGCCCGTCCTGTCGGGTCCAGAACGTACCCGAGGCGCCGTCGTGCGCCGAGTGCGGCACCGCGCTGCCCTCGACGCCGACGCAGCTCATCGTCACCGTGGACCTCCGGCCCGGCGTCCTCTTCGACTCCCGCTACGAGATCCTGGGACCTCTCGGCCACGGGGGGATGGGGGTGGTGTACAAGGCGCGCGATCGCAGCCTGGACGAGGTCGTCGCCATCAAGGTCCTGCGCCCGGACTTCGCGCAGGACCCGCACATGGCGGAGCGGTTCAAGTCCGAGATCAAGATGGCCCGGCGCGTCCGCCACCGGAACGTGTGCGCGATCCACGATTACGGCGAGGCACAGGGGCTGTTCTACATCTCGATGGAGTACCTGGAGGGCGTCGACCTCAAGCACCAGCTCCGCGACCGAGGGGCGTTCCCGGCCGCGGAGGCCTACGAGGTGGCCATCCAGATCGCGGAAGGCCTGCAGGCGGTGCACGAGGCGGGCATCATCCATCGCGACCTCAAGACGCCGAACATCATGCGCGACGCGGGCGGGGTGGCCCGCCTCATGGACTTCGGCATCGCCAAGCGCGAGGGCGACGGCACGCGCACCGCGACCGGCCACATCGTGGGCACGCCCGAGTACATGAGCCCCGAGCAGGCCCAGGGCCATCGCGTGGACTTCCGCAGCGACATCTACGCGCTCGGCATCGTGGTGTACGAGATCTTCACCGGCCGCGTGCCCTTCCGTGGCGAGACGCCGATCTCGACGATCCTGAAGCACCTGCACGATCCGCCGCCGCTGGATCCGCCGGATGCGGAGACGATCCCGGTGCCCGTGCGGCCGGTGCTGCGCCGCTGCCTGGCCAAGAGCCCCGACGATCGGTTCCCCTCCGCGCGCGAGGTCGCGGACGCCCTGCGCGGGGCACGCTCGCCGAGCCGGCGCCAGCAGCCGGTGCCCACTTCCGCCCTCCAGGCGCCGACGGTCGAATCGCCCACGCTGGCGACCGCTCCCGCTCCGCCGCCCGTCGCGCGCCGCTCGAGGCTGCAGCCGTGGCTGCTCGTGGTGCCCCTGATGGCCGTCGCCGGAGGGGCGCTGGTGGTGACGTCACGGATGAGACCGGCGTCACCCCCGCCGACGGTCCAGGTCGCGGCCGCACCCCAGCTCACGCTCGCCCCGACCGCGGCGCCGGCGGCGGCTGCGCCGCCCCTGACCCTGCCCGCGGCCCCGACGTCCGTCACGCCCCTGGTCACGCCGGCTCCCGACACGATTCACGCCTCGCGTCCGGTCAAGGGTCTCGGGGTCACCACGCGTCCTCCGTCGGCCGCCCCCATCGTCGCCGCGGCGGCGCCGCCGGCCACGCTACCCGCGGCCACCGTCCCGCCGTCCACCCTGGCCGCGGAGCCGGGCCAGCTCCAGGTCGCGGTACGGCCCTGGGGCGAGGTCTCGGTCGACGGCCGCGTGATCGGCACGACTCCCCTCGACCGCATCACGCTGCCCGTGGGCACCCACGTGCTGCGCGTCCGTCATCCCCTCTATGAGCTCTGGGAACGGCCGGTGTCCATCCGCTCGGGCGAGACCGCGAAGGTCGTGGTCGACCTGCCCACGCAGGGCGTTCGCAAGCAGCCCTAGAGTCGACCATCCGCCGTCGTGCCTTGGCGTCGATGGGCCGCGGCGCCGTCGCGATGGCCTGCCGGATCAGTCCGCGCACCGAGGAAGGCCGCCCATTGCCGTGCGGGCGTGTCGCTTCTCGTCGTCGGCACGTCCGACCGCGCGAAGACCTAGGCGGCGGCCAGGTGGGCGGCCCGGCGTCGCACCAGCAGCGCCTGAAGGAGGCCCACCAGACCGGAAGCGAGCGTGTACAGGCTGACCCCGGCGGCGATGCGGGAGAGGAAGACGAGCGTGAGCACGGCGGGCACCAGGATCGCGGGCAGGCGCTGCGAAGCGGAGAGCGTCGGCCCGAGGGCGACGGAAAGCGCGGTCACGAGCGCGCAGCAGCCGGCCAGCGCGGCATCCGGCATCGCGAGGTCCTTGATCCACAGAAAACGCCCGCCCGCGGCCAGGCCGCGCCGGATGGCGCCGAGCAGGCCGAGGAAGATCGGGGCCTGGATGGCCGTCCCCACCAGGCTGCCCCCGTCGACGAGCTTGATCCCGTTCGCCTGGTAGAGCCGGGCCGTCTCTTCCAGCATCCGCCGTTGATCGCTCTTGTATCTCTCGCGGACGCGAGCGAGTTGCGGCTCGATCTTCCTGACCGCGGCCTGGACCTCGAGGGCGCGATAGGCCAGGCGCAGGGTCAGCGGCAGCAGCGCGACGCGCGCGACCAGGGAGACGACCACGATGGCCAGGCCCATGCTTCCGCCCAGCGCGGTCGACACGCAGACGAGCGTCGCGTAGATCACGTCCACGAACTCGCTCCAGACGGGCATGGCGCTTCCTCCGGGCTCACCTGCGCGCGGCGCAGTGGCCGTCGACGGCGGGACATTGCCTCATCGCACGATGAAAATCCACCGGACGCCGCGGACGACCGTTCGCGGGTCGCGCCTCTCGCCTCACGCGCGCGCGAGGAGGACGAGGAGCAGAGCCAGGGCCGCGGGCACCGCCTGCACGACGAGGATGCGCGGCGAGACGGTGCGCGCGCCGAAGAGCCCCGCGACCACGACGCAGACCAGGAAGAAGACCTTGATGGAGACCGCGAACTCCGAGGGCGAGGCGAGGAGCCCCCAGGCGAGGCCCGCGGCCAGGAAGCCGTTGTAGAGGCCCTGGTTCGCGGCCAGGGGAGCGGAGGCCCGGGCCTTCTCCTCCGACTGGCGGAAGGTCCGGAGCCCGATGGGCCTCGTCCAGAGGAACATCTCGAGCACGAGGAACCAGAGATGCTCCGCGGCCACGAGGCCCACCAGCGCGTTTGCCGTCGCGGTCATGCCTCAGATCTCCAGGAGGTCCCGGCCGACGATGATCGGGCCTCGGAAATGCGCCCGGGCCGCGTCGAGCCACATCTGCTGCGTGACCTCGGGATCGTCCGGCGGGACGAGGTGCGACAGCACCAGCGTCTTCACCCCTGCGGCCTGGGCGACGCGGCCGGCGTCCTCGGCCGAGGTCTGGTGGGAGAGGATGCTCCGCTTGAGGCGTGCCGCGTTGGGGACGCGGCCGACCATGCGGTCGATGGCGGGCACGTAGAGCGCGGAGTGAACGAGCACGTCGGCGCCCTGGGCGAGCCGGACGACGCTCTCGCTGCGCGCCGTATCGCCGGAGATCACGATCGAGCGATCGACGGCGTCGAAGCGATAGGCAAAGGCCGGCACCACCGGCGGATGATCCACGAGAGCCGCCGTCACCTTCACGTTCTCGTCCTGCATGACCAGGCCGCCCTCGCTCCGCTCGTGCACGTGGACGAGCGGGGCCAGCGCCATGCGGCCCTCGTCGGCGATGCGCGTATCGATGTCGTAGGCGTTCATCTCGAAGAAGAGCTTCGTCATCCGCTCGAGAGGCGGAGGTCCCCAGGCGTCGACGGGCGTGCGCAGGCCCGCGGTCCACGCGAGCCAGATCAGGTTGCCGTAATCGGCGTTGTGGTCCGAGTGGTGATGGGTGATGAAGATGTGCCGCAGCGTGTCCAGGGGCACGCCCGCGAAGACGAGCTGGCGCGCGACCCCGTCCCCGCAATCGATGACGTAGGGCGTGCCGTTGGCGACCACGACCTGGGCCGCGGCCGAGCTGGCCTTCCGGGGTCTCGGTCCGCCACCCGTGCCGAGGAGGATCAGCCGGGTCTTCGCGCCCTGCGCCCCCGCCCGGCGGGGAAGCCATCCCGCGCTCGCGACGGCGGCGGCGCCGGCGAGAAACGCGCGGCGGCCAAGGGCGCTCACCGTGCCCGCTTCAATGGCGCGCGGCGCGCGGACCGGCGTCAGCGGTCGCGATGATCCGGCCCTCCCCGCGCCTCCCCGAACCCCAGCACGTAACCGTCTTGATCGCGGACCGCGAACTCCTCCATCTGGTACGCCTCCTGGACGATCGGCCCGTAGACGATGTCCGCGCCGCTCGCGCGCAGCTCCGCGTGCAGCGCCCGCACGTCGCGCACCCAGAAGAACGCGTCCCAGGTTCCGCCCTGCTTCTCGTTCGGGCTGATGTCCTCCGGCCGGGGCACCAGGCGCAACATGATGGGCAGCGCGTCGCGGCTCAGGATGGCGAACTGCGGAGGCGAGCCCGCGCTGTACTCCCGACGAAAGCCCAATACGCGCTCGTAATGCCTGGCGGACCGCTCGACGTCCGCGACCGGGAAGTAAGGCGCACTTCGAAGCAATTGAGTCACTTCCCCCTCGTCGCTCGTTTCGCCCGGCGCGTGGGCTTGGGCTTGGGCTTGGGCCTGGCCTTCGACTTCAGCCCGGCCTTGGGTTTGACGCGCTCCGGAAGCGTGGCGCCTCCCGTCTCGCGATTCCACTCCTCCAAGGTCTCGTTGGAGATCTTGCCCTCGACCAGGAGCTGCGCGAACTTTCGCCGCTGCGCTTGGCTCTTGAATGGCAT
>DASTLK010000280.1:0-5887 GCA_035715025.1 Vicinamibacteria bacterium | reverse complement strand
CCCCGCCTCGGGCTCGCCTATTCGCCCGACAACGGGAAGACCGCCTTCCGCGCCGCCTTCGGCATGAGCTACTTCGCCGACAACTTCGGGGCCAGCGGCGGCACCAGCGAGCGCAACTATCCGTTCTTCCTCCAGGTCGACGTCCCGACCCCGACGACGTTCACGCCCTTCCGCAGCGTCAGCGACGGGTTCCCCACCGTGAACTCGGTGCCGCTGGCCCCGACCCTGGCCCCGCCCGCCGGGTTCGCCGTGTTCTACATCCCGAACGACTTCCACGAGGACACGACGAAGATGTGGAACGTCGGTGTGCAGCGCGAGCTGGGTTGGAATACCGTCCTCGACGTCAGCTACGTGGGGACGCGGGGCACCCACATCTTCCGCAGCTTCAACGTCAACGTGCCCATGCCCGGTCCCGGCAACGTCAACCAGCGGCGGCCCTACTTCGCGATCGCCCCCGGGATCACCACCATCAACCAGCGCGACGGCGCCGGCTCGACCTGGTACGACGCGCTGCAGGTGAAGCTGGACAAGCGTTTCGCCCACGGCCTGCAGGCGCTGGTGGCCTACACGTATTCGAAGACGGAGGACAACATCGCCACCCTCGGCATCCATCCGACGCTCACCGTGCGCCAGCGGGCGCCGGGCGCCAGTGGCAGCAAGGTCCTCGATATCCCCCAGATCTTCACCGGTAGCCTCACCTACGAGCTGCCGTTCGCCCAGAGCGCCTCCGGCCTGGCCAAGACGCTCGGCGCGGGCTGGGCCTTCAGCGCCATCACGCTCTTCCACAGTGGCGACCCCCTCGACGTCCGCGTCGCCTCGTCCCAGCTCAACGACGGTGGCGGCAACTGGCCGAACATCACGTGCGACCCGATGGCGAACGCCCCGCGGACCCCGCAGCAGTGGTTCGACACGAGCTGCTTCGCCAATCCGGCCCAGTTCCAGTTCGGGAACTACAAGTACAGCAACGCGCGCGGTCCGACGGTCTTCAACACCGACATGTCGCTCTCGAAGCGGACGGCCATCGGCAAGGCCTCGCTCGAAGTGCGGTTCGACGTCTTCAACGTCTTCAACCGCGCGCACTTCGCCAATCCGGGGGCGGCCGGCCTGGGCACGGCCAACACGGGGGTGACCTTCGGCACCACCGCGTTCGGCAGCATCAGCGCCGTGCGGCTGCCCCCGCGGGAGGCCCAGTTCGGGGTGAGGTTCTTGTTCTAGACGCCTGTATCGCCAAACAGACGGGCGGTCGGTCAGGATCATTCGGAGGTCTCCGATCCCTTCTGGCGATTCCCGTCCGCTTAGCGATCCGCGTCCTTGGCGAAGTCGATGTAGCCCCGCCGGGGGTCGGCGGCGAGCAGGACGACGCGCACTGGCTCCCCCACCTGCAGCCCGCCTCCGCCGCGCACGATGCGCCCCTCCGCCTCCGGCTCGTCGATGCGCACGTAGGTGGCGTGCGGGGAGGAGCCCGTGACCACGCCCGCGAAGCTCTCGCCCACGCGCCCGCGCAGCCGCCAGGCCGCGGCCTTCTTGCGGGCGGTCCGCTCGGACTTGCGCGACTCCACGCCCGGGCCGTACTCGAAATCGATGAAGCCGTGGACGGGATCGACGGCGACGAGGGTGACGCGCACGGTCTGCCCCACCTCGAGGGCATGGTGGCCGCGCACGACGCGGCCCTCGGCCACCTCCGTCAGCAGCCGCACCCAGGTCCCCTTGGGGGCCGCCGCCGTGACCACCGCCGCGAACTGACGGCCGATACGGCGGGACAGGCGCGCCGCGGCCGCCTTCTTCTGGCGCGAGCGGGCGATCTTGCGGCCGACGTCGCTGGCCGGCCCTTCGAAGTCGATGAAGCCCTTCTCCGGATCGGCCCCGATCAGCTTCACCCGCACGGTGTCGCCGACGTCGAGGCCCTGGGGGCCGCGCACCACGCGCCCCTCCAGGGGCGGCCGGAGCACGCGCACGTACGTCCCCTTGTCGGAGGCGCCGGTGACGATCGCGGTGAACCGGTCGCCGATGCGGTCCAGGCACAGGGCCGCGGCCACGCTCTTGCGCACCGTCCGCTCGACCTTGCGCGCGGCGTCCTCGCGCTCGGTGCAGCGGGCCGCGATCGCCATCAGCGCGTCCTCGGTGTACTCCGGCGTCGTCCCGTCGAGGACGCCCTTCACCAGCCGCTGGGTGATCAGGTCGGCGTAGCGGCGGTTGGGCGCGGTGGAATGCGCGTACTCGGCGACGGCGAGGCCGAAGTGCCCGTCCGATCCGCGCGAGGTCCGGCGCTCCAGCACGTACTCGCCCGGCCCCAGCAGCTTGACCACGGCGAGCGAGAGGTCGGGATGGTGCTCGGGGTCCGCGGCCTTGCGGCGGGCGAGGAAGGCGGCCAGCGCCTTGGGATCCGGCTCCGCGGGCAGGGCTTCACCCAGCTCCGCGGCCAGGGCGACGATGCGGTCCCAGCGCCGGGGCGTCCGCACCACGCGCCGCAGCGAGGCCACGCGCCGGCTCTTCAGGAAGCGGGCCATGGCCACGTTGGCCGCGATCATGAAGTTCTCGATGATGTCGCGCGCGCGGTCGTGAACGGGGACCTCGAGGTCGATCACCTTGCCGCCCGCGATCACCGGCCGCGCCTCGATCGTCTCGAGGTCGAGCAAGCCGTGGCGGCGGCGGAGGGCGCGCAGCCGCTGGGCCGCTTCGTCCTGAAGACGGACCTGTTCCTCGAGGCCGGGCACCGCGGCCACTTCCGGGGGCGCGGTCGTTCCGCCTTCGAGCCAAGCGCCCACCGCGTCGTAGGAGAGCTTCGCGCGGCTATGGACCAGGGCGCGATGGACATCGTGGCGGACGACCGCTCCCGCGGGGCCGACGTCCATCTCGATCACGATCGCCCCGCGGTCCTCGCCCGGGTTCAACGACGTGAGATCGGTGGAGAGGCGCTCCGGGAGCATGGGGAAGACGAACGGCCCCGCATAGACGGAAGTCGTGCTGTGGCCGGCATGGCTGTCCGTGGCCGAGTCCTTGCCCACCATCTCGTCCACGTCGGAGATGGCGACGAGGAGCCGGATGTGATCGTAGGGCAGGCGCTCCGCCACCTCGATCTGGTCGAGGTCGCGGGATTCGCGGTTGTCGATCGAGGACCAGGGGAGGGAGCGCAGGTCGCGGACGCCCGTGGGCGTCGTCTCCTCCAGGGCCTCCACTTCGCGGTGGACCTCGGGGGGGAAGTCGGGGACGAAACCGTTCTCCTCCATGGCCCTCCGGGCCGTGGCACGGAGGTCGAAGCCCATTTCAAGGATGCTCGCACGAAACGCCGCGGAGGCGGGCGCTTCGAGTCCGCTACTCCAGCGGCACGCCCGTCTGGCGCGCGATGTCGCGCAGGTCGTCGAGGACGGCGGCGACGAGGGGGACGCCGTCCACGTCGCGCTCCTTCTGCGCCTGGCGCTCGGGATCCCCGGGCAGGAGCGGACCCGACGTGCCGGGGGCCGGGCGCGTCGCGCGCAGGGTGCGGATGAAGTCGTCGATCTGGGCCTTGAACTCTGACGCGTCGCGGAATGCATCGATGCGCATGGCCCCGAAAAAGTGGCCGATGCCCTTTCCGACCTCCCGCTCCGGGTCCGGCTGGCGCAGCGCGAAGGGGGGCGCGAACGGGCCCCAGTTGGCGCCGGAGAGGACGGCGGAGAAGACGTCCACGGCCAGGGCCAGGCCATAGCCCTTGTGGCCGCCGTGCTCGCGGTCGCCGCCGAGGGACACGAGGGCGCCGCCGTCGATCATCGCCTTCGGGTCGGTGGTGGGATATCCCTCGCGGTCGAGCGCCCAGCCCAGGGGGATCGGCTTGCCCTCGCGTACGGCGATCTCGACCTTGCCGAAGGCCACGGCGGAGGTCGCCATGTCGACGATGACCGGCGGCTCCTGCCCCGCGGGAAACCCGATGGCGATGGGGTTCGTGCCCAGCATGCGCTCTCCGCCCCACAGCGGCGCGACACCCTTGCTGCTGTTGGTCATGGACCAGCCGATCATGTCGCGCTCGACGGCCTTCATCACGTAATAGCCGGCGATGCCGTAGTGGTTCGTGTTGCAGACCGCGACCCAGCCTGTCCCCGCGCCCTCCGCCTTCGCGATGGCGACGTCGTTGGCCCACGGACCGACGACGAGCCCGAGCCCGTTGTCCCCGTCGACGGTCGCCGTGCTCGGCGTCTCGCGCACGATGCGCGGGCGCGGCCGCGCGTTGATGCGGCCGGCGGAGAGGAGGTCGTAGTACGTGCGCAGCCGGGCCACCCCGTGCGAGTCGATGCCCCGGCGGTCGGCGGCGGAGAGGACGTCGGCGGACAGGCGCGCCTGGTCCTCCGGCACGCCGAGGTGGCGGAAGACGCGGAGGCAGAACTCGTGGAGAAGGGGCCAGGGAAAGGTGCGGGTCTCGCTCATGAGCCGTTCGCGAGTCTACCTCCGACTTCCGGGCCCGCGATTGTGATACCTAGGGGCACACGGAGGGCGTGACATGAAGACCCACGGGCGGGCGGCGGCGTTGGTCCTTTGCCTGGCGGCCACTCCCGCCATGGCGGACGAGCCTCCGCTCTCGCCCGTCGCGCTCGGCCGCATCGACGCCCACGTCCATTTCTTCGCGGAAGCCAAGCCGATCCTCGAGGTGCTCGACCGTCTGAACGTCACGGGCGTGAACATCTGCGTGGTCGACCGCTACGACCGGGGTTACGAAACGGCGCCGCCCCAGCACGAGATGGCGCGCCGCCTCGCGCGCGCGAGCGGCGGCCGCCTGCCCTGGATCGCCGCCCTGGACGACGGCACGTTCGCGAGCCCCGGCTTCGCGAGCCGCGCGATCGCGGAGTTGGATCGGGCCCTCGCCCAGGGCGCGCGGGGGGTGAAGATCTACAAGAGCATGGGCATGGAGCTCCGCCGGCCCGACGGCGCCTACGTGCTGCCGGACGATCCCGTGTTCGAGCCCATCTTCGCCGCCCTGGCCCGGCGCGGCACGACCGTCTATGCCCACCTCGCCGAGCCCATCGCGGCCTGGCAGCCGCTCGATCCGCAAAGCCCGGACTACGGCTACTACAAGAACAACCCGGCCTGGTACGTCCACGGCCGCGCCGGCGTCCCTTCCAAGGAAGCGATCCTGGCCGCCCGCGACCGGCTCCTGGAAAAGAATCCGCGCTTGCGCGTCGTGGGCTGCCATCTCGGGAGCATGGAAGAGGACGTGGACGACATCGCGCGGCGTCTGGACCGCTATCCCAACTTCGCCGTCGACACCGCGGCGCGGGTGGTCCACCTCATGCGGCAGCCGCGCGAGAAGGTGCGCGCGTTCCTGATCCGCTATCAGGACCGCGTGCTCTACGGGACGGACATCGGGATCATTCCCGGCGAGGACGCGGCCAAGGTGGCGCGGAAGCTCGAGGAGCGTTACGCGCGGGACTGGGCCTACTTCGCGACCGCGCAAGAGGTCGAGGATGAGGGACACGCGGTCACGGGGCTCGCGCTTCCCCCGGACGTCCTCCGGAAGCTCTTCCGCGAGAACGCCGTGCGCTGGGTGCCGGGCATCCTGACCGCGGCGGAACAACGCGTCCCTTGACGAGGGCGCGGCGGCTCGCCTCCGCGCTCGCTCGCGAGACCTCGGTCTTCCTCCTCTACGCGGCCTGGGCCGTAGTGGTCACGAGGCCGCTGGCCTTCCGGATGACCACGCATACGCTGCCCGGGCCCGACCCCCTGTCCCACCTCTGGATGGTGAGCTGGCTGACCGGCCACGCCTTCCAGCCGAGCCAGCTCTTCCAAGGCAACATCTTCTCGCCCGCGCCCCACGCCGCGCTGATGACCGACCTCTCGCTGGGTACCGCGGTGCTCGTGCTTCCCCTGCGCCTCTTCACCACGGAGCCGCTCGTCCTGTTCAACCTGGCCACGCTGATCG
>DASTLK010000279.1:0-3295 GCA_035715025.1 Vicinamibacteria bacterium | reverse complement strand
CCACGTTGATCGACTGTCCGCGGATGATGGCGGCGGCGTCGGAGAGGAGGAAGGCGACCACGCGCCCGACCTCGATGGGCTGGATGGGGCGGCCGAGCTGCGCGGGCGTCATCCGCTGGACCAGCTCCTTGGGGTCGCCGCCGTGGCGCGACGTGATCCATTCCGCGACCGCCATCAGCATGGGCGTCTCGACTCCGCCCGGGCAGACCGCGTTGACGTTGATCCGGTGCGGGGCCCACTCCGCGGCCAGGGAGCGGGTCAGGTTGATGACGGCGGCCTTGCCCGCGTTGTAGCCGGCCATGTTGGGATAGCCGACCTTGCCCGCGTTGGAGGCGACGTTGACGATGGCGCCGCCTTCACCCTGGGCGATGAACCGGCGGGCGACGATCTGGCAGCAGGAGAAGAGGCCGGACACGTTCACGCGCATCTGCGCCTCCCAATCCGCGGCGGAGAGGTCGAGGGCGGCCTCCATGCGCAGGATCCCCGCGTTGTTGACCCACCCGTCGAGCCGTCCAAACGCACCGGCGGCGCGCGCGATGGCGGCCGTGATGCTCTCCGGATCGGTCACGTCCAGGACGAGGGGAAGGGCCCGGCCTCCGCCCATCTCGATGCGCCGCGCCGTTTCCGCGACCGGATCGAGGGCGAGGTCGCCGACGACGACGCGCGCTCCCGCCTCCGCCGCCGCTTCGGCGATGCCGCGCCCCATGCCCCCGCCGGCTCCGGTGACGACGACCGTGCGCCCTTCGAGCCGCATCCCGGGTCAGAAGACCGGGTGGGTCGTCACGCCACCGTCGACGGTCAGGCTCGCCCCCGTGATCCAGCGCGCGCCCGGGGAGGCCAGGAAGAGGCAGGCATCGGCCACGTCCTCCGCCAGGCCCAGGCGGCCCAGGGGGGCGGCGCGCTTCCACCGCGCGACCCCTTCGGGCCAGCTCTCCTCGATGCCCTCGCGCCAGATGAGGCCGGGCGCCACCGCATTCACGCGGATGCCGTGCGTGGCCAGCTCCTGCGCGGCGGCACGCGTCAGCTGGAGCACGCCCGCCTTGGCCGCGTTGTAGTGGCTGTGTCCGGGCGCGGGATGCTCGGCCTCGATGGACGTGATGTTGACGATGGCGCCGCCCGTCTCCTGACGCGCCATCTCCCGCGCCGCGGCCTGGGTGCACAGGAAGGTGGTGCGGAGGTTGGAGGCGATCACCTCGTCCCACTGGGCCGCGGTCATGTCGAGCAGGCTGGCCATCGGGTAGGTTCCGGCATTGTTGACGAGCACGTCCAGACGGCCGAAGGCCTCGACGGTGCGCGCCACCAGCCGCGCGACGTCCTCCTCGCGGCCGAGGTCACCCGCCGCGCGGATGGCACGCCCCCCCTCGCCCGTGATCCTGAGGACGAGCGCCGCCGCTTCGTCGCCGTGGCGACGGTAGTGGGCGACGACGGCCGCGCCCGCCTCCGCGAATCGGGCGGCGATGCCCCCGCCCAGTCCTCCGCCCGCCCCGGTGACCAGAGCCACTTTCCCCCGGAAGTCCAGCAGCGACGCGACGCGCGGTGTCTCCATGTCGGCTTCCTCCTCGCGTCGCTCGTCTCGGAGCCGCAAGACAAAGGGCCGTCAGGTGCCTTCGGCCGTGTTCAGGGCACGCGCGAGGTAGAACTCCTCGAGCACCTGTCGCACGTGGGGATACGACGAGGTGATCTGGTCGAGGGTGGCCCGCTCCAGCTCGAGCAGCTCGCAGTGGGTGGCGGCGGTGACGGTGGCGGACCGCGCCTTGCCGGACAGGACCGAGATCTCGCCGAAGAAGTCGCCTTCCTTCAGGCGGCGCATGAGGAGCTGCCCGCCTTGGGTCGTGTCGCGCACGAACGTCTTCACCGTGCCCGTGGTGATCACGAACAAGCTGTCGCCGCGGTCGCCTTCGGTGAGCACGATGTCGCCCGGTTCGAAGGTGAGGAGGCGCAGCCCCCGGATGACGGCGACCAGCTCGTCGCGGGAGAAGCCGCTGAAGAGGGGCGTGTCCACGAAGGCGGGCCCTTCCGCGGCATCGGGACCGGACGCGGGAAGCGGCCCCGCCGCCGCGGCGACCGCGGGCGGTCGCTGGAGCGCGTCCTGGATCACGTCCAGGATCTGGATCTCGACCTCCTCGACCGTGATCGGTTCTTCCGCCGCGGCCGGCGACGGCCCTTCTTCCTGACGCGTCGAGGGCACCCAGCTCGCACCTCGCGCCGCCGCGATGCGCTCCTCGGCGCTGTAGGTGCGCGGCGCGGCAAACTGCTCCGGGGAGAACGTGCTCGCCGCCCAGCTCGGCGGCTCGTAGCCCACCGCCTTGTCGCCCTGGGGATCCCAGCCCCGTGTCCGTCTCTCCTTGGTCTTGATGAGATCGGCGAGCTTGAGCTCGACGTCCGCGCGGCCCGGGTCGATCCTCTGGACCTTCTTGAGGAGCGCGATGCTCTTGGCGGCCTGGCCTTCGGCGGCCAGGGCGTCGGCCAGCTCCAGCAGCACGGGCGCGGCCTCGCGCTCGCGGCCGGCCAGCACCAGCGCGTCCGCCAGCTTCATGCGCAGCCGCAGGTCGCCGCCGTGCCGCTGGAGGAGCTGACGCAGGGCCTCGATGGCCTGCGGGTACTTGCGGCGGGCGATGAGCGCGTCCGCGTCCTTCGAGCCGCCCAGCCATTCCAGGACCATGCCTTCGCTTCCTCGCCTGCCGGGGGCGATCATACTCCCGGCGCTCCGCGCGACGGCGCGGGGTAAGATTCGCCACCGTGCCGGATCTCAGCCTCGATGCGGAGTCGGTCGGGCGCACGGTCGCGCTGCTGCGCCGGCGCATCGACGAGCGCTTCCCCGACTCCGGCCTCAGCCGCGTCTGCCGCGAGCTGGACCGCATCACCGGCCAGACGCGGGAGCGCGCGGCCTGGATCGCCACCCCGATCCTGGGGTTGCGCATCGGTGTGGGCGCCCTGCTCGCGGTCATCGCCGCCGGCCTGGCCGGCACCGTGCTCTCGCTGCACCGTCCGAACCAGCCCCTCGAGGTCTTCCAGTTCGTCCAGCTCCTCGAGTCCGGCATCAACGACGTCGTCCTCGTGGGGGCCGGCGTCTTCTTCCTGGTGACGCTGGAGACGCGCATCAAGCGTCGCCGGGCCCTGGCCGCGATCCGCGAGCTGCGCGCGATCGCGCACATCATCGACATGCACCAGCTCACCAAGGACCCGGAGTGGATCGTCACCCCGGGCAAGGAGTCGACCCTGCTGCCGGACCGGGCCCTGACGCGGTTCGAGCTGTCGCGCTACCTCGACTACTGCAGCGAGATGCTGTCGATCA
>DASTLK010000278.1:0-4797 GCA_035715025.1 Vicinamibacteria bacterium | reverse complement strand
GCGCGTACGGCCGCACGGACGATCGAGTGCAGGCCCTGCTGGCCGGCTTCCACATCCACGTGCCCAAGCCCATCCAGCCCACGGAGCTGGTGGCGGTCGTGGCCAGCCTCGCCGGGCGCGCCCGCGGTGCGAAGCCCTAGCGCGGCGTGCCACGCACGGCCGCCGCGAGCGCTTCCTCCAGCGGGGTGAGGAAGCGCCCGAGGAGCGCTTCCAGGGGACGCGCGTCCCCGATCTCGTCGCAGAGCAGGCAGTCCAGCTCCTCCGGAGGCATTCCCTGGCCTTCGCGGGCCCGGCGGTCGGCTTCCTCCACGGGGATCGTGCGAACGCGAAACTCGGCCGGACGCCGCTGTGCGCGCGCGGCCACGGCCAGCGCCTCCACGAAGTGCCGGAACGTGATGGCCTGCGGCCCCACGAGGTCGATCACGCGATGGGGCCCGCGGCCGGGGGCGGGCGCGGGAGTGGGAGCGCCGATCCCGGCCACGACGGCGGCCGCGGCATCGCGCACGGCGACGGGCTGCATCCGATACGCACCGTCGCCGACCTGCTCGACCTCGCCCGCCGCCATCTGACGCAGCAGGGACGAGACCAGGCCGTCGCGCGGGCCGACGATGTAGGACGGCCGGAACACGAGCACCTCGAGCCCGGACGCGAAGAGCGCCTCTTCCGCGCGCAGCTTGGAGAGGAAGTAACGGTCCGTGGTGCGCGGCGCCATGCCATAACGCGCGACACCGAGGCCGCTGAAGTACACCACGCGCGGCACGCCCGCGGCCCGGGCGGCGGCCGCCACCGCGCGCGTGCCGGAGGCGTTGACGGCGTCGAAGGTCTCGCCCCTCTTCTCGGACCCGATCTGGGCCAGGTGGACGACGGCTCCCGCGCCCGCGAAGGCGGGAGTCAGCGCGTCGACGGTCAGCTTCGGGACCATGACGGGCGCACCGCCGGCATGGGTGACGGTGCGTGCGGACTCTTCGGTGCGGACGAGGCCCGCGACGTCCCAGCCCTCCGCCGTCGCCGCGGAAACGACGTGCCGGCCCACGAAGCCGCCGGCGCCGGTGAGAGCCAGGCGCGGCACGCGACGCCTAGCGGGCGATGGCCCGGCCCGCGCCGGATCCCTTGAGCGCGCGGCCGGGGGTGGCGCCCGTGTGCTCGCCGTCGCGCAGCACGGGCACGCCGTTGACGAGCACGTGGCGCATGCCGACCGCATACTGGTGCGGCTGCTCGTAGGTCGCCTTGTCGGCGATGGCCGCGGGGTCGAAGGCGACGACGTCCGCGTACGCGCCGACCTTCAAGACCCCCCGCCCCTCCAGGCCCAGGTTGGCCGCGGGCAGGGACGTCAGCCGCCGGATCGCTTCGGGCAGGGGCACGAGCTTCTCGTCGCGGACGTACTTGCCCAGGAAGCGTGCGAAGTTCCCGTAGGCCCGCGGATGGGTCGACGACTTGAGGAACACGCCTTCGGGCGCCATCGAGGAGGCGTCCGAGCCGAAGGACACCCAGGGCAGGCGCAGCTCCTTGCGCACGTTGTCCTCCGACATGAGGAAGAACACCACCCCCACGCGCGTGCGGTCTTCCGCGATGAGGTCCACGATCGTGTTCTCGGCGTCGGTGCCCCGGATCTTCATGACCTCGTCGAGCCGCTTGCCCGTGAGCGGCTTGAGCGCGTCGTTCTTGAACTCGACCAGCAGCAGCCCATGCGGCGTGCCCGCGGCCTGGCAGAGGTTCTCCCAGCCTTCGGCCGGTGCGCGCATCTCCGCGATCATGCGCGCCCGCGTGGCCGGATCGGCGATGCGTTTGAACAGCGCGTCGTAGCCGCCCGCGCGCGACCAGGGCGGGATGCAGGCGTCGAAACCGGTCGCGCCCGCGGTGTAGGTGTACATGTCCGCGGTGATGCGCAGTCCTTCCTTCCGCGCCGCCTCGATCTTCGCGATGGCCTGGTCCATCTTCGGCCAGTTGGACGCGCCCGCCGCCTTGAGGTGGTAGATCTCGGCGGGCACGTTCGCCTCGCGCGCGATGCGGATGATCTCGTCGACCGCTTCCAGGAACCGATCGCCTTCGCTGCGCAGGTGCGAGATGTAGCGGCCTCCATAGGGCGCGGCCGCCTTGCTCAGCTCGATCAGCTCTTCCGTCGAGGCGTAGGTGCCGGGCGCGTAGATGAGCGACGACCCGATCCCCAGCGCGCCCGCCCGCATCTCCTGGCGGACCAGCGCGCGCATCTGCTCGAGCTCGGCGGGGGTCGCCGGCCGATCGTCCAGGCCGACCACGTGCTCGCGGATGGTGGCGGCACCAATGTACGAGGCCACGTTCGGAGAGATGCCCTTCTTCTCGAGGTAGGCGAGGTACTCGGCCAGGGTCGTCCAGGCGATGTCGTACCGGATGTCGCCCTGCTGCTCGACCGCCCGCCGCTTCATCTCGTCGGTGAGCGGCCCCATGGAGTCGCCCTCGCCCATCACTTCCAGGGTCACACCCTGCCGTATCTCGCCCTGCGAACGTCCGTCCGCGATGAGCGAGTCCGTGGACCAGGACAGCATGTTGATGAAGCCGGGCGCGACGGCCAGGCCCTTGGCGTCGAGGACGGTCCTGGCGTGCGCACTCTTCAGGTTTCCGATGGCCGCGATACGGTCGCCGCGGATGCCCACGTCCGCGATCCGTCCCGACGTGCCCGTCCCGTCGTACAAGGTGCCCCCGCGCAGGATCACGTCGTAGGGCTGCGTGCCCTGCCCAGCGGCCACCATCGAAGGGTGTGTCTGAGCCATCAGGGGGACGGCGGCGGTGATCAGCATCGATGCGATCACCGCGATGGATCGGAACATGAGCCTCCTCGCGCGCGGACGCGTGTCACGAATGACACGTTTTCGTTCCGGAACGAAAACCACCGCAATTTCGGCGACGGCCAGACTAGACCGCCAGCTTACGGTACTTGATGCGGTGCGGCTGGTCGGCCTCGGTGCCGAGCCGGCGATGACGATCCGCCTCGTAGTCCTGGTAGTTCCCCTCGAACCAAACCACGCGGCTGTCGCCCTCGAAGGCGAGCATGTGGGTCGCGATGCGATCGAGGAACCAGCGGTCGTGGGTGATCACCACCGCGCAGCCGG
This sequence comes from Vicinamibacteria bacterium, assembly GCA_035715025.1. Taxonomy (GTDB): domain Bacteria; phylum Acidobacteriota; class Vicinamibacteria; order Fen-336; family Fen-336; genus AA29. Next base: position 1,711 of record DASTLK010000278.1, on the reverse strand, counting down.
CAAAGTTCACTAGCGCCTCTTCCAGCGCGCGCAGCGTGTCCACGTCGAGGTCGTTGGTGGGCTCGTCGAGCAGGAGCAGGTTGCCGCCGCTCTTGAGGAGAGTCGCCAGGTGCAGCCGGTTGCGCTCCCCTCCCGAGAGGTCCTTGACCTTCTTCTGCTGGTCGGGACCGCGGAAGCCGAACGAATTCGCGTAGGCGCGCGAGTTGACCTCCTTCTTGCCGACCATGACGAGGTCCTTGCCCCCGTCCGAGATCTCCTCCCACACCGTACGCTCGCCCTTGAGCGAGTCGCGGCTCTGGTCCACGTAGGACAGTGCGACCGTCTCCCCGATCTTGAGCGCGCCCGCGTCCGGCTTGTCCTGGCCGACGATCATGCGGAACAGCGTCGTCTTGCCCGCGCCGTTGGGCCCGATCACGCCGACGATCCCGCCGCGAGGCAGGATGAAGTTCACGTCGTCCATCAGCAGCTTGTCGCCGTAGGCCTTGCGCAGCTTCTTGGACTCGATGACGAGGTCACCCAGGCGCGGACCGGGGGGGATCGAGATCTCGCGCGCGCCCTCGCGCTTCTCCTGCGACTGCTCCTGGGCCAGCAGCTCCTCGTAGTGCTGCAGCCGGGCCTTGCCCTTGGCCTGTCGCGCGCGGGGGGACAGGCGCACCCACTCCAGCTCGCGCTGCAAGGTACGGCGCCGCGCCGACTCCTCCTTCTCTTCCTGGGACAGCCGGGTCTGCTTCTGGTCCAGCCAGGACGAGTAGTTGCCCTCCCAGGGGATGCCCGAGCCCCGGTCGAGCTCGAGGATCCAGCCCGCGACGTTGTCCAGGAAGTAGCGGTCGTGGGTCACGGCCACCACGCACCCCTTGAACTCCTTCAGGAACTGCTCGAGCCAGGCCACCGATTCCGCGTCGAGGTGGTTGGTCGGCTCGTCGAGCAGGAGCATGTCGTTGGGCTGCAGAAGCAGGCGGCACAGCGCGACGCGGCGGCGCTCGCCGCCGCTCAGCGTGCTCACGTCCGCATCCCCGGGGGGGACGCGCAACGCGTCCATCGCCGTCTCGACGTGGCGGTCCAGCTCCCAGAGGTTCTGGGCGTCGATCTGGTCCTGGAGCCGGCCCAGCTCGTCCGCGTTCTCGTCGGACCAGTTCGCGGAGAGGTCCTCGTATTTCTGGAGGATCGCGCGCTGTGGCGCCACCGCCTCCTCGACGATCTCGAGGACGGTCTTCTTCGGATCGAGCTGCGGTTCCTGGGGGAGGAACCCGATGCGCGTGCCGTCGGCGGAAAAAGCCTCGCCCGCGAAGTCCTTGTCCACCCCGGCCATGATCCGGAGGAGCGTGCTCTTGCCCGCCCCGTTGCCCCCGAGCACGCCGATCTTCGCCGTCGGGTAGAACGAGAGCCAGATGCCCTTGAGGATCTCCTTGCCCTGGGGAGTGACCTTGCGCAGGTCCTTCATCGTGAAGATGTATTGGGGTGCCATGTCGGGCCTTTCGGGAAACAGCTATTCTCGATGCCGGGGCCGTTCTTGTCCAGTCTGGACGGCTACGCTGGATGCGTGTCCCGCCAGCGCCGGCCTTACGACGTAGGCCACCGGCGGCTCGAGAAAACCCTCGCCGCCCTGTACGCCGGCGGATGGCCGGCCAAGCTGTGGCGGCTCTTTCCCGGCTCGACCGACGTGCGGCTCGAGCAGCACGAGCTGGCGCTGGGGCGGGAGGCCGGCCGCCCG
>DASTLK010000277.1:0-4561 GCA_035715025.1 Vicinamibacteria bacterium | reverse complement strand
CAAGTTCGCCCGCCGCAACCTGTCCCTGATCGCGCCCCTCGACAGCGTGCACAAGATCATCACGGACGACGGGCTGGCCCCGGCGATGGTGGCGGGGCTGAGAGCGAGAGGGCTGGAAGTCATCCTGGTCTAGGACGCCCTGATCGCAACGAGTGGAATGGCGGAGAGGGGGGGATTCGAACCCCCGGTAGAGGTTTACCCCCTACAACAGGTTAGCAACCTGGCCCGTTCGGCCGCTCCGGCACCTCTCCGCAGGCTCGGGTTAGACGCCTAGGCTACCACCTTTCGAGCGCGTAAGATTGCGGGCGGAGAGGTGGCCGAGTGGTTGAAGGCGCCGGTCTTGAAAACCGGAGTACCGCAAGGTACCGCAGGTTCGAATCCTGTCCTCTCCGCCATTCCCGCGACTGACCGCGGCGGGCGCGACTAGTGCCGGCCGTCGCCCTTCTGCCGCGGGGCTCCCAGGTGCGGGCGCACCAGCGAGTACGACATCTGGCGCAGGATCCCGCCGATCATGATCACGCGCAGGTGGGGCAGGTTGGCCAGCTCCATCGCGATGTTCAGCGCGTTCGTGATCACGGTGAGCGCTTTCAGTTTCAGGAACTTGATGTGGCGCGCGACCTCGGCCGTCGTGGTCCCCGAATCCAGCATCACGATCTCGTTGTCGCGGATCATCTGCGCGGCGGCGTGGCCGATGCGGACCTTCTCGCCGTGATGCAGGGTCTCCTTCACGTTGATGGGCACGTCCTGCAGCGCGCCCACGCGCTTGAGCGCGCCCCCGTGCGAGCGGATCACCGCCCCCGACTGCGAAAGCGCGTCGAGGTCGCCGCGCACCGTGACCGCCGAGACCCCGAAGCGGTTCACGAGCTCGTCCACCGTCACGCGCGCCTGCTTCTCGACCAGGTCGAGAATCTTGCGGCGGCGCTCCTCCACGAGCAGGCGCGGCTGTCCAGCAGTGGGCATGAGCGGGGATCATAGCATCGCTGTTGTTTTCTATCCTTTTCTTTCGTTTGCCTATGGTATGTTCGCGGGGGTGTCGGACATGCGCTTCCTCGCCCTCCCGCTCACCTGTCTGTCGGCGGTCGCAATCGTGGCCGGGGCGGCTGCCGCCCCCGCCGCGGACACGAGCGGCGAACGCTGGTTCAAGCAGATTCGCCTCCTCGTCCTTCCCGACGAAGAGGCGCTGCACGCCACCCTCGCGGATCCCGCCGACCGCGCGGAGTTCGAGCGGATCTTCTGGGCGCGGCGCGATCCGGATCCCGCGACCCCCGTCAACGAGTTCCAGGGCGCGGTCGCGCGCGCTCGCTCGCGCGCGGACGAGAGGTTCACGCGGTCGGGCCAGAAAGGCTCCGACACCGACTGCGGGCAGCTCTTCGTCCTCCTGGGAGAGCCGACGGAGGTGATCGGACGTGAGACCAAGGTCCACTTCGACGCCGCGGAAGCCTTGCGCGGCTCGCGGCGCCCGGAGGTGTGGATCTACCGCAGCCGGCCCGGCGACGCCGTCGCCTTCACGGGCGGCGAGCTGCGCGTGGCCCTGGACGAGGAGTGCCGCTTCGCGGAAGGGGCACGCGTCCGCGACGACTTGCTGCGCGTGGCCCGGTCCAAGGTCGTCCAGTCCCGGCTCGGCTACCTGAAGAAGCCGGACGGACACCTGGCGCGCCTCGAGGACGTGCGCGCGGCCGTCAGCGCGGCCCCCGTCCCGACCGCGCTGGGCGCGATGCGCGCGGACTTCCCGTTGGCCCTCGAGCCCAAGATGCTCCTGCATACGCCCGGCGGCGAAGCCTACTCGGCGGGGCTCATCCGCGCCGACCTGAAGGGCCTGCGCGCCGTCGACGGGGCGGCGCCACCCGCGCTGGACGCCACCGTCACCGTGCAGGCCGTCGATGCGGCCGGGCAGGCCGCGCCGATGATCGAACGCGCCGTACGCGGCGCCGTCTCCGCCGACGGCACGTTCACCGCGTCCTACGGCCTGCCGCTCCGGCCGGGCCGTTACGTGCTGCGCGTCGGCCTGGTGGCGGGGGACAAGACCTCGGTGGTCTCGACGCCGATCGAGGTGCCGGACTACGACGCGCCCGGCCTGAAGCTGGGCTCGCTCCTCGTCTATCCGGAGACGAGCGCGGCGCCGCCGGCGGACGCCCGAGACCCCTACTCCGCGTTCACGGTCGGAGCTCTGCGCCTGCGCCCGCATTTCGGCAACGTCTTCACCAAGGTGGAATCCGTGCACGCGGTGTGCGTGATCTACGGCGGCCAGCCGGACGCCGCCACGGGCAAGCCCTCGTTGCGCGCACGACTGAGCTTCAACAAGGAGGGCCGGCCGGTGGCCATGGGCCAACCCGAGACATTCGATACGACCTCCGCCGTCGTGTCCGTCGGCCCCGTGCCCCTCGCCGACTTCGCCCCCGGCCGCTACGTGGCGAGAATGGAGGCGATCGACCTCGTGTCCGGAAAATCGGAAACCCAGGAGACCGCGTTCGAGATCCAGCCGTGAGGCGCGCGCCGCTCGTCGTCCTGGCCCTGCTCGCGGCGGCCTCCGTCACCATGGCCCGGCCTCCCGAAGGCAGCATGGGCGACCCGGGCGCGCCCCCGTTTCCGATCTGGCCCCTCCCGCAGGAGTCGCGCTACGCCGACGACCGCCTGCTCCTCGGCGACGCCGTCATCGTCGCGCCCGCGGGCGACGCGCGCGCGCAGTACCCGGCCCGGCTCCTGGCCGCGCTCCTCGCCGATCACTTCGGCGTCGCGATTCCGGTCGTCCTCGGCGAGGCTCCCGCCGGCCGAACGCCGATCCTCGTGGGCGAGATCGCAAGCCCGCTCATCGCGTCGGCCCTGGCCAGCCTGTCGCCCACCTCGTCCGTACCCACCGACAAGGAAGGCTACTGCCTTCACGTCGGCGACCGCGGTGCGATCGTGGCCGGGCGCGACTATCGCGGCGCGCTCTACGGCGTCTCGTCTTTCGCGCAGCTCGTCCACGAGTGGGGCAAGCAGAGCCTGGCCGTTCGGAAGGCGACCGTTCGCGACTGGCCGCTCCTGCCCATCCGCTGGGTCCATCTCTATCTTCCCGGGAAGGACCAGCTCGCCTTCGCCGAGCGCTACTTCCGCGACTTCCTGCTGCGCAACAAGTTCAACGGCGTGGTCCTCGAGGTGGGAGGGGCGATGCGCCTCGATTCCCATCCCGAGATCAGCACCGGCTGGCGGCGCACGGCCTCTGAGTGGTACGCGCACGGGGAGACGATGGACAAGCTGGGCGAGGGCATCCCCCTGGGGACCGCCCATCGATTTGCGGCCTCCCTTCACGTGGGCGTGGGCGGCGGCGGCTACATCGAGAAGGACGACGTGCGGCGCCTGGCCGCGGCCGCGGAGCAGTACGGCCTCGAGATCGTTCCCGAGATCCAATCGCTCTCGCACGCGTACTACATCGCCTGCCCGCGGCGGGACGTGGCCGAGGATCCGGACATGACCTGGCCGGACTCCTACTGTCCCTCGAACCCGGAGTCGTACCGGATCCTGTTCGACGTGATGGACGAGTACCTCGACGTGCTCAAGCCCCACCGCGTCCACATCGGGCACGACGAGTGGCGGGCGGGAGCGTTCTGCCCGCGCTGCCGCGGCAAGGACACGGGCGAGCTGTACGCGCAGGACGTCCTGAAGATCCAGAAGCACCTGGCCGAGAAGGGCATCGAGACCTGGATGTGGGGCGATCACTTCGTCGACTGGCACAACCGCTTCGGCAAGCGTTGGTCGGAGGGCGGCGTCGTCCGCTACGAGCGGCCGGACACACGCAGCGCGCGCGACCGGTTGGCGGCGGCGGCGGCGCCCCTTCACATCCTCAACTGGTCGCGCGAAGAGGGCGACGCCACCTTCAAGTCGCTGGGCTGGCCGTTCATCATCGGCAACTTCGCGGGCAGCGAGGAGAAGGACTGGCCCGGGCGGATCAAGCGCGGCGGCACTCTCGGGGGCGAGGTCTCCTCGTGGGGGGCCTTCGAGGAGTTCCTGCTCGGCAAGCTCCAGATGCCCGAGGCCGCCTTCAGCATCAACCTGCTCTGGTCGACACACTACCCGGCGCGGGAAGTCGCGCTCGAGCAGGTGGGAGCGCTCATGCCGGAGGTCCGCCGGCTGTTGTCCGCGCATCCGGCGCCGTCGCTCACCGCCGATCCGATGCGGTTGGAGGTGCTCGACCTCTTCTCCGCGTTCAACCACGCCGCGAAGGGCGAGGGCTGGGACCTCACCCTCCTCCGCCCCGGGCGCGGCTACAGCCATGGGCTTCCCTACGCGATCGGCGACGGCGCGCGCGGGCCTTCCGTGGTCACGGTGGCGCGGCGGCCCGGTCCGGAGCCCAACCGCGTGGCGCTGCCCATCAGCGGACGCTGGGCCTCGCTCGTCTTCCTGCAGACGGCCAGCGGCGAGGGGCGTCCGAGCATCCATGCCGGCGACCAGACCCACTTTCCCCACGAGTCCTCGGAGCTGCTCGGCCACTACGAGATCCGCTTCGCGGACGAGCTGGTCCTCACCCATGAGATCCGCTTCGACGAGACGGTCGGACCGTGGAACGCCGGCCTGGGGCGGACCT
>DASTLK010000276.1:0-5658 GCA_035715025.1 Vicinamibacteria bacterium | reverse complement strand
TCGCGTACGGGATCGGGACCTTCTGCCCGCCGATCTCGCGCGTGACGTCGCCGCGGCGCTGCCACGGCTGGGTGGGATCCACGAGCAGCGAGGGGTTGTCGCGGAGCGCCTGCAGGAACCGCCCGTGGGTGTCGACGTCCGGGTAGTAACAGAAGGGATGGAAGAAGGCGACGAGAGCGGCCACGGCGAGGAGCAGCGGCACCGTGAGGGCGCGGGCGCGGCCCGCGCCCGCGTCGGGCCAGGCTCGCGCCATGAGCCGATCCAGGCAGGCCAGCACCAGGACCGTCAGCAGCGCCGGCACCGCCGCATCCGCGCAGGCCCACGCGCCGCCGAGGCGATCGCACCAGACCGCGATCGCGCCCACCAGCGCGGCGAACGCTCCCAGGCCCGCGGCCAGACACGTCGAGCGCGCGACCAGCAGGACGAGAAGGGGCGGGCCCAGGAAGAAGAGAGCGAGCCGCCATCCCAGCCGGCTCGCCGGCCGCAGGGTATCCGCGCCCCGGACCTCGACCCAGTCGACTGCCACCGCGGTCGTATCGCCGCCGTCGCCGTGCGCGCGGAAGGTGAGGCTCAGCGGGCCACGCACCTCCCCGAGGTCGATGTCCCGCACGCGCCAGCCCAGGGAGGGCTGGACCCACCGGTCCACCTGGCGCCCACCGGCCTCGACGGTGACTTCGGTTGGGGTCGGCGCGAACCTCGCCAGGCGGATGCGGGCGGCCAGGCGGCCGGCGCGGACGGACACGGGCAGCTCCAGCCGCGAGCCGTCCTCCGCCCAGCGGAACATCGTCTCGCCGCTCCCGCTGAGACCGTCACGCTCCCAGCGCTCGCGAAAGCCACGGGCAAACGGCCCATCGCCGGCGCCCACGTTCACGAACAAGGGCGCGGAGCGCTCCAGGCCGGCCACGAAAGCCGAGATCCCGACGGCCCACGCCACCGCGATGAGGAGGGTCCAGCGGCTCCAGGAAAAGGGCACGCGGCGTTGACCTTAGCATCCTCCGCCGGGGTGCGTCCCGGCGCGGCAACTCTTTGGTCCGGCAGACTTTCCCATGGTAGCCTTGGCGTTTTGCCAGGGGGGTACTGGCCGCTGCTATCCATCGAGCAACGCGGCACCGCCGACGCCGACCAGCTCTTCCGCATGTACGAGGAGGTGTTCGGCGCTTCGCTGACGGAAGCGAGTCGGCGGCGGTGGCAGTGGCAGTATCTCGAGAACCCGGCCCGGCCCGACGGCGTGCCCGAGATCTGGGTGGCGCGGGAGGAGGGGCGGCTGCTGGGCCAGTACGCGTCCATGCCGGTTCGGCTGTGGTGGGGGTCCCGCGAGGTGCGTTCGTCCTGGGGAATGGACGTGTTCGTGGCCGCGGCGGCGCGCGGCCGCGGCCTGGGCGCGCAGCTCTTCACGGCCTGGAGCGACCATGTCGAGGTCGCGCTGGGCCTGGGTCTGACCCCGTCCTCCTACGGCCTTTTCAAGAAGCTCCGCTACCATGACGTGGGACCGGTGCCCTTCTTCCAGAAGGTGCTCGACGCGCGCGCGGTGGCACGCCGGCGCCTGGGTCCGGTCGTGGGCCCCGTGGCCGCGCCCGTGCTGCGGGCGGCGCTGGACGTGGTCCATCCGGAGCGTACGCGGCCCGCGCGTGGTGTCGTGACCGCGCCCGCCGCCGGCTTCACGGGGGAATACGACGCGCTGTGGGAGAGGGCGCGAGGGTCCTACGCCATGTGCGTGCGTCGGGACCGGGCCTACCTGGACTGGAGGTACGCCCGCTGCCCGCACCGGAAGTACGACGTGATGGAGGCGCGGCGAGAGGGCCGTCTCGACGGCTTCGCCGTGAGCCGCCACGAGGACCACCGCGGGCTGCGACTGGGATGGGTGATCGATGTCTTCGCGGACGCGAGCGATCATGAGGTCAAGGACGCGCTGCTGGGGGCGGTCCTGGACGGCTTCCGGCGCGCGGATGTCGCGCGGGCGCAGGCCTTCAGCATGAACGCGGCCCTCGTCTCCGATCTCCGCCGCCGCGGGTTCGCGCGCGGCCGGTCGCCCATGCAGTTCTGCGTCCGCACCCGCGTCGATTCGACGGGCGTCCTCGCCGATCGGGCGCGCTGGCACGTCGTGTTCGGTGACAGCGACATGGACCGATGAGCGCCCGTCCACCGGCTGTGCTCGTCGGGATCGACACCGAGGCCGACGACCAGTGGTCCGCGCGCGGGCGCCAGGAGATGGGCGTTCGCAATGCGGCACGCCTGCCTGCGCTGCAGGCCCTGTTCGAGGAGTTCGGGGTGCGTCCGACCTACGTCGTGACCTGGGAGATGGCCACGCGCCCGGAGAGCGCCGCCGTCCTGCGCGACCTGGCCCGGACCGGCCGCTGCGAGATCGGGACCCACTTGCATCCGTGGAGCTCGCCTCCCTTCCGTCCGGAGGACCTCGCCGCCCACACCTATCCACACAACCTGCCGGAAGAGCTGCTCGATCGGCAGCTCCGCGAGCTCACGGCCGTGATCCAGGAGCAGCTCGGCGTTCGTCCCACCACCTACCGGGCCGGGCGCAACGGCTTCGACGGACGCACGCTGCCCATCCTCGAGCGGCTCGGGTACACCGTCGACACCAGCGTCGACCCGCTCTTCAACGAGCGGCGCAAGGGCGGGATGATCTTCGACGGGGCACCCATCGCCCCCTACCACCCCGACTACGCGGACGTGCGGCGGCCCGGCGCGTCGAAGATCCTCGAGATCCCGATCACGTCCGCCACCCTGCCCGGCCTGCCCAAGGTCCTGGAGAGGGCCTATGCGCGCCTCCGGCCCATCCCCTGGCGGGGCGCGTTCAAACGGCTGGGACTGCGTCCGGTGTGGCTGCGACCCTCCTACACGCCGCTGGCCGACATGCTGACCTTCGCCGATCGCCTGCGACGCGCGGGCGCCCCGTGCTTCAACCTCATCTTCCACTCCAGCGAGGTGCTGCCCGGCGGCAGCCCCTACACGCCGGACGAGAAGAGCGTGGCCCGCTTCCTCGACGACCTGCGGCGCCTGCTCGCGCACCTGACGGGTCCGCTCGGCGCGCAGGGGCGCACGTACGCGGAGTTCGCACGAGAGTGGGCGGGATGAACGTCTTGATGGTCACGCCGCACCTGCCGCCCCACCAGGCCGCCAACGCGCTGCTGCCGCACCTGCTCGGCCAGGCCCTCGGCCGGCGCGGCCATGCCGTCGAGTTCCTGACCCTCGGCGACGGGCGCGACGGGGACGGCATCCACTTCGTCCGTCGCGGGCCTCGACGCCTGCGCGCGACGCGCGTGCCCCAGGCCCTGGAGGCCCTTCGGACCTGGCGCAAGGCCCGACCGCTGCTCTCCAAGGCCCAGGTCGTGCACGTCCACTCCAGCACCTGGATGAACCAGGTGGCGGCCCGGATGGCCGTCCGCGTGGGCAAACCCTACGTCCTCACCCACTACGGCACGGAGATCTGGCACTACGAAGGCGGCGATGCGCGCTTCCAGAGATTCAACCGTGACGCGCGCCACGTGACCTTCTACAGCCGCGCCCTGCTCGAGCGCGCGCAGGCCCTGGCCGTGCCTTTGCGCGCGTCGTCCGTCGTCTATCCGCCGGTGGCGGACGCGTTCCGCCCTCTTTCCGCGGAGGAGCGGAGCGCGGTGCGCCTGCGCCTGGCCCCCGGCTCGGGGGCGCTCCTCGTCAACGTCAAGCGGCTGCATCCCCTGGCCGATCAGGCGACGCTGCTGCGCGCCTTCGCCGCCGTGCGCCGCCAGCGCACGGACGCGGTGCTGCTCGTGGCGGGGATGGGCGAGATGGAGGGCCCGCTGAAGGCGCAGGCGGCCGCGCTCTCTCTGGGCGAGGCCGTGCGTTTCCTGGGGCTCGTCCCCAACGAGGAAGTGGCCGCCCTGCAGGGCGGAGCCGACCTGTTCGTGCTGTCCTCCGTCCTCGAAGCCACACCCACCGTGGCCCTGGAGGCCCTGGCCTGCGGCACGCGCGTGGTGTCCACGGACAACCCCGGTGGTGTCGAGCTGCGCGAGATCTTCGGCGACGACGTGGCGGTGGTGCCCAAGGGGGACGACGGCGCGCTCGCGCAGGCCATCCTCGACCGGCTCGCGCATCCGGGCCGCGCCCGCGAGGGCACGGCGCGCCTCGTGGCCGAGCGTTTCCGGGTGGACGGTGTGGCCGAACGGTATCTGGGGCTGTACGCGGAGGCGATGGCATCGTGAGGACCATCGACGAGGCGGCGCTCAGCGAGGCCGCCGCTGCCCGCTTCCGCAGCGAGTACGACTACGCCGTGTTCGAGTACCGGCGCAGCGCGAAGGTGCTGCAGGCGCTCGAGCGGGCGGGGGTGACCGCGCACGGCCGCGTGCTGGACGCCGGATGCGGAGGAGGCGGGACGGCGCTCTCGCTGGCCGAGGAGTCCGCCTTCGCGGTGGGCCTCGACCTCGAGGCGCGCTTCCGCGGCTCCGGTACCCGCCTGGCCGGGGAGAAAGGGGTCGCGAACGCCGCCTTCGTCCAGGGAGACGCGGCGCGCCTGCCCTTCCGCAGCGCCGCGTTCGATCTCGTGTTCAGCCATTCCGTGATCGAGCACGTCGCCTCCGCGGAGGACTATCTCCGCGAGTGCTTCCGGGTGCTGCGCCCCCGCGGCGTCCTCTATCTCTCCACCGCGCCCACGCTGTCTCTCGCGGGCGCGCACCTGCCGCGGCTCCTGGTCCCGGTTCCCCTGCACCTCCTGATCGGGCGCCGGGCCTCCTTCGCCACGTTCCGCTGGCTGGCCCGCCACGCGCCCTGGACGCTGCAGGAGCCGAAGGAGGCGAATACCTTCATCACCCTGGCCGAGGAGGGCAAGGAGAAGCAGGACGACGTGCTGCAGGCGGTGACGGTTCGGCGGCTGCGGGCCTGGATCCAGGCTTCCGGCTTCCAGCTCGTCCGCGAAGACCGCCACGTGACCGGGTTCTTCCGCCGCGTCCTGCCCGGGCCGGTGCGGCGGGCGCTGGAAGCGACCCCCTTCACCCAGGACGTGATGATCGGCCACATCCAGTGCGTGCTGCTCAAGCCGTGAGCGCAGATGCCTCCGGGCGGCTGGAGGTGCTGGTGCCGGCCGACATCCGCTTTCCCCTCGAGCGCGCCAACGGCGTGCAGATCGTGAAGACGGCCGCAGCCCTGAGCGGGGCCGGAGCGCACACGACGCTGCTGGTTCGTCAGAGCGATCCCCGGCCCACCCCCGAGATCCTTGCCCTGTACGGCGTCGCTCCCCATCCGGGCCTGCACGTGCGCCGTTTGCAGGTCCTGCACCGGCGCGGCGCCTTCGCGCTGCCGCGCGCGTCCTTTCTCGCCCGCGCCTCCCTGGCCGCGCTCCCCGCCTTGCGGAGGGGCGCGGTCGTGCTCACGCGTGATCTCCAGCTCGCGGACGTGCTCCTTCTCCTGCCCGGTGCGCCGCGCATCGTCTACGAGGCGCACGCGGTGGAGGCGCTCATGTACGGCGAACGGGCCGCGCTCTACGGCACCGCGGAGAAGGCGGATCCACGCAAGCGCGATCGGCTCCGCGGCCGCGAGGGGCGCGTGTGGCGCGGGGCGGCGGCGGTGGTGACGACCACGGCGGGGATCCGCGACAGCTTCGCCGACGCCTACGGCGAGAGGACACGGGTGCACGTGGTGCCCAACGGCTGCGATCCGCCCGCGGGCGGC
>DASTLK010000275.1:0-5692 GCA_035715025.1 Vicinamibacteria bacterium | reverse complement strand
GCCCGCCTCGGTATCCTGGTGGACGGGGCGGGGATCGGCTCCGCCATGGCCGCCAACAAGGTGCCGGGCGTGCGCGCCGCGCCCTGCACGGACGAGGCGGCCGCCCGCAACGCGCGCGAGCACAACGACGCCAACGTCCTCACCCTCGGGTCGAAGTTCGTGGACGCGACGCGCATGCAGGCGATCGTGGAGGCGTTCCTCACCACGCACTGCACGGAGGAACGGCACGCCCGGCGCGTCGGCAAGATCAAGGCCATCGAGGACGCGTATCTGAAGGAGCCGAAGCGGCAGTGAGCGACGCGTTCCTGGTCGACCGCATCGTCCGCGCGGTCCTCGCCCAGATGGGCGGGAGCGCGGACGAGCCGCCCTGCGCCTGCCACTCCGCGCCGGGGGGCTGCTGTCCCGACCGCCTCGGGCGGCTGGTCGGCCACGGGGCCGCCCGCTTCGGACTGCAGGCCGGGACCAACCTCTACTCGCGGGAGATCGCCCGCACCATCGACCACACCCTGCTCAAGCCCGAGGCCACGCGCGCCCAGATCGAGCAGCTCTGCGCGGAGGCGCGCGAGCACGGCTTCGCCACCGTGTGCGTGAACCCGACCTGGGTGCCGCTCTGCGCCGAGCTGCTGCGTGGATCGGACACGCGCGTCTGCACCGTGGTGGGCTTTCCGCTGGGCGCCACCTTGCCCGAGGTCAAGGCCTTCGAGGCCGCGCGCACGGTCGCGGAAGGCGCCTGCGAAGTGGACATGGTCCTGAACGTGGGCGCGCTCAAGTCGGGCGATTACCGGCTGTGCGAGCGCGACGTGGCCGCGGTCGTGGAGGCCAGCCATCGGGGCGGGGCCATCGTCAAGGTGATCATCGAGGCCGCGCTCCTCACCGACGACGAGAAGGTGAAGGCCTGCGTGGTGTCGAAGGCGGGCGGCGCCGACTTCGTGAAGACCTCGACCGGCTTCGGCCCCGGCGGGGCCACCGCCGCCGACGTCGCGCTCATGCGGCGCGTAGTCGGCCCCGACATGGGCGTGAAGGCCGCCGGGGGCGTGCGCGACCTCAAGTCCGCGCAGGCCATGCTCGACGCGGGGGCGGACCGCATCGGCGCGAGCGTGGGCGTGAAGATCGTCCAGGAGAGCCGCGGGGCGGCCGTCGCGGCGAGCGGTCCGTCGGGGTATTAGGCGGGCCCAAGCGGCGCCCGCGAGTGCGCCCTACCGCGCGTTGACGACGCGCGCGACGTAGCTCTCGGCGGTCTGTCGCGGGTCGAGGCCCACGACGCGGGCGTACTCCTGGACGAACCCGCGCAGGTAGACGGGCGCGGGCAGCACGTCCTTCCTCTCCGCCTCGATGTACTCGAGATAGCGGATGCCGACCTTGCTGGCCGTCGCGATCTCGCGCAGCGAGATCCCGCGCGATTCGCGGAAGCGCTTGAGGTCGGGGCCGGTCACGGGGTCGGGCAGCACGACGACGGGAGCGCGCCCGGTCCCGGGCGGCGGAGGGGGCACCGCCGCGAGGGCCGGAGAGCTGGCTTCGGAGACGAGGCCGAGGGCCACGTCGTAATGGTGCCGCCGCGATGGGTCCCGCAGCACCCCGTAGGCGGCCTCGACACGCTCACGCGCCTGTTCCCGCTCCTCCGTGTCGAGCAGCGAGTAGGTGGCCAGGGCGTCCGCGTCGTAGAGGCCGGCGGCATGGCGGTACGCGCGCTCGATCTGCTCCGGGGTGGCGCGAGGGCCGATTCCGAGCACGCCGTAGTGGGTCTCGGCGGGAGCGCTCACCAGGTCAGGGCCAGCGTCTCGCCCTCCACCAGGCTGCGCGCGATCTGCCGTGTCTCCAGGGCGGGCGGGCTGTCCGGATCCTTCTCCGCGAAGAGGCGCCGCTGGCGCACCGCGCGCCACACCGCGTCGTCGTAGTGGACGTAGCCCGCGTAGCTCGCGCGCACGCCGAGGTGGCGCGCGCAGGCGGTGACGAGCTGGTGGCCGACGGCGATGTCCGCGGGGGAGCGGACCTGGTTCACGATGAAGCGCGGATGGAACTCGCCCAGCTCGCGGCGCAGACGCGGCACCGCCGCCGGATCCTCGCGCTCCACCGCCGCCAGCAGGTCCAGGGGCGTGCGGATGCCCTGGGTGTTCTTCTGGTCGAGGGCGGCGTCGATCACCTCCCGCACCGCCGGGTTGGGGGCGGCGTTGCGGAGCCGCCGGTACAGCGCGCTCTTGATGAAGCGATAGCCGTTCTCGATCGAAGTGGGCTCGGGCACCACCGCCAGCAGGGAGACGTCGGAGATCAGGAAGAAGTCGATGATGTTGTGCGAGGTGCCCGCGCCGAGGTCGATGAGGACGATGTCGACGTCGAGGCCGCGGAGCTTGTTGAGGACGCGCACCTTCTGCTGGTAATTGATGTTGGCCGCGCCCAGGACGTCGGAGGCCCCGCTGATGAGGCGCAGGCGCGGGAAGGGCGTGTCCACCACCACGTCCTCGATGCGCTCGACCCGCCGCAGGATGAAATCGCCCAGGGTGCGGGACGGGCCGGGCAGGCCCAGGCAGGTATGGAGGTTCGCGCCCCCGAGATCGGCGTCGACCAGGACCACGCGCTTGCCCAGGCGCGCGAGCTGCCATCCGAGCGACGCGGCGAGCAGGGACTTGCCGATCCCGCCCTTGCCGCCGCCGATCGACCAGATCTGGCGCCGTACCGGGCGCGGGAGAGCGAGGGCGAGGGCCCCGCTCAACGGAACGTCACGCTTGCGAGCACCGCGTCGAGCAGTGCCCGCGTTGGGGCCGACTTCTTCCAGAGGGGCAGCGGCGCGTAGGTGATCGCGCACAGCGAGGACCCGTTGCCCACGATCGTCACGTTGCGCTGCCGCCACTGCCGCTGGCCCAGGATGGGCTTGTCGTAGGTCACGACGAAGGCCGAGTCCAGCGCGCGGCGGTCCCCGATGACGCCGCCCACGAAGTCGTACTCGTAGCGGACGACCGGATCCATGTCCATCGCGTCCGCCAGCCGCTCCAGCATGCAGACACCGTGCAGGCTGTCGTACCCGTTCTCGCCGTCGCGGTAGACGAACCGCACGGCCACGCCGTCCCCCGCCGCATTGACGACTTCCGGGTTCTCGGGCGGGCTGTCGACCTTCCAGCCCTCCGGAGTGCGGAAGGCAAAGCCGCCGGAGAGGTGGCGATGCTGCGCGGGCAGCGGCGGCGGCGGAAGCTGCTTGCCCGCGCCCGCGGTCGGAGCCAGGGACACCACCGACACGGCGGCAAGGAGCAGGGTCGCGACGACACGCCCGCTCCGGTTGCGGGAAGGATCCCACGCAATGGTGACCGGGCCGCGCATTCGCGATGTGTGCGAAGACTAGCCGAACTCGCCCTGGCGGGCAAATGGGCCTGTACGGCTCAGGCGTTACCTGAGCACGGTCTGTCCCGTGGTCTCGCCCAGGCTACGGCGTCGGCTGATCAGGACGGCCTCCAGCACGCCCGCGGCGATCGCGCGTGCCTTGTCCGAGACATGGGCGGGGTCGATGCCGGGGCCGCGCGGATCGATGTCGCCGATCTTGATCCCGGCGGGCACCTCGACGCCGTCCGCGATCAGGCCGCGCACGAGGCCCGCGATGGCCGCCCGCACCGGCTGGGCGTCCACGAGTCCCAGAAGCTGGCCCGGGATCACGACGTCGCCGATGCGGGCCTGGGAGAGGAACCGGCCCGGACCCGGCGCGCGCACGACGCGCTTCTCCGTGTAACCGAGGACGGCCGCGGGCCGCGTGCTGTCCGGCTCGGCCGATCCTGCCCAGAGCACGCGTCCGAGGTCCGGGCCGCGCTGCGTCTCGATGACGGCGTGGACGTCGTCGCCCGCGACGAAGCCGGGACCGAGGCCGATCACGAGGGCGGCGTCGCCGCGCGTGGTTTCCCGGTTGTGCTTCTGCATGCGCGCGTCGACGAGAACGTAGGGCCGGAGGCGCGCGAGGACGGTGCCCTCGGGATCCACGGCCACGGCGACGAAGTCCGCCGCGGGGCCGAGCTGCGCGACGGGGACGCGCCGGGCCACCACGCCCTCCACGACGCTCTCGCCCGTGAGGACGGCCTCGGAGAAGGCCACGAGCCGCCGCACGGCCAGGGGCTGGACCCGCTCCAGGACGACGACCGGGAAACCGGACAGGAAGAGGAGGCGCGCGGCGGCCGTCCCCAGTTCCCCACCGCCCCTCACGACCACGGGCGCGGTCGCCATCATGGCCGCTAGCGGACGGCCTTGAAGCGTCCGGGCAGCTCCATCTTGAGCGACTTCACGTCGGTGGGGGCGACACCACGGCGCACCGCGATCATCTCCGCGAGCACGCTCACCGCGATCTCCTCGGGAGTGACCGCCCCGAGCTGGAGCCCGAGGGGCGCATGGATGGTGGCCAGCTCCTCGGCGGAGACCCCGCGCTCTTCGAGTGCCGCCGCGATGTGCACGAACTTGGGGCGGCTGGCCAGGAGGCCGAGGAAGCGCAGCCCCTTCCCGAGGCAGGCGAACAGGGCCTCTTCGTCACCCTTGTGCCCGCGGGTGACGACGATCGCGTAGGTGTGGGGACCGAGCGTCATGCGACTGGCCGCGGCCGCGAAGTCGTCGACGATCACCGCATCCGCTTCCGGGAAGCGGTCGCGGTTCGCGAACTTGATGCGGTCGTCCGCCACTTCGACACGGAAGCCGGCCGCCTTGGCCATGCGGGCCAGGGGTTGCGCGACGTGGCCCGCACCGAACAGGCAGAGAGTCGGAGTCCCCTCGATGGGCTCGATGAAGATTTCCATGCGCCCGCCGCAGATCAGCCCGTCTTCACCGGCCTGGTCGGCGGTCAGCTCGTAGGACGCGACCTGCGAGCGGCGCTCGTCGATGGCCTGGCGCGCCCGCCACGTCATCTCCGCCTCGACGCATCCGCCGCCGATGGTGCCGACGATGCGGCCATCGGCATACACGACCATCTTGGCCCCCGCCTTCTGCGGGGTCGAGCCTTCGGTCGAGATCACGGTGACCAGCGCCGCCTTCTCCCCGGTCTGGGTGGCCTGCAGCGCGGCCTCGAAGACGTCCTTCATCGCTCGAAGGATAGCAGATGGCCGGAGCGCGACGCCACGCGTATGCTACGAGGTCATGCGACTTCCGATCGGTGCTTTCCTCGTCGTCGCCGCCCGTGTCGCCGGCTCCGCGGCCGCGGAAGCCCCCGCCATCTCCCATGCGGGAGTCGGCTGCGTGGTCGCCGAGAAGTTCCCCCGGCTGGAGGCGCGCATCGCGCCCGCCGACGCCGTCGCGCGCGCGGTCGTGCACTTCCGGACCGACCCCGCTCGCCCGTGGTACGCCGTCGCCATGAAGGCCGAAGGCGAGGCCTTCTCCGGCGTGCTTCCGAAACCGAAGGGCAGCCTCAAGGCCTTCCAGTACTACATCGACGTCACCGATCGCGCCTTCGCCACCAGCCGCACCCCGGAGTACACGACCACGGTCGTCACCGGTCCCGGTGCCTGCAAGGGCAAGATGATGGCGGGCGCGATGGGCTCCGCGTCCATCCTGCTCGAGGTCCCGGCGGGCGCGCCGCTCGTGCCGGCAGGGTTCGGTTCGGCGGGCGTGGCCGCCGCCGGCTCGGGCACGGCCGCGGCATCGGCGGCGGGCGCCGCGGGCGGAGGCGGCGCGGGGATCGGCACCGTGGCCGCCATCGTGGGCGGGGGCGCCGCCGTCGCGGGGGCGGTGGTGGCGG
>DASTLK010000274.1:0-1790 GCA_035715025.1 Vicinamibacteria bacterium | reverse complement strand
TTCTCGCGGCGGATCGCGGCCCTCGCCGCGTGCCGCGGAGCGAGCTGTCGATAGAGCTACCGGCTCATCCTTCCGTCGCCGCCGACCCGGCCCGCCGGATGAGCCCGACGAAGTCCGCGAGATGGGGAAGCGCCGCGTGCCGCTTCAGGGTGGCCACGTACCAGCTCCGGCGCAGGCCCCGCGGGCCCAGGGGGCGGCCGACGAGGCGGCCGGCGAGGAGGTCGGGGACCACCGACCAGCGCGCGAGCACCGCGATGCCCTGGCCCGCCCGCACCAGCTCGAGGATCGCCTCCGTCAGCTCCACGCGCACGAGGCGCGCCGGGCTGATCCCGGCCGGGATGAGCACGCGTTGGAACAGGTCGCTCTGCTCGACGGGGATCGCGTAGAGCAGCAGGGTCTCGCGGGCGATCTCCTCGGGGCGGATGAAGCGCTCCCTCGCCAGGCGGTGCCCGGGCGCCACCACCACCACCATCTCGTCGTCGAAGAGCTTGCGGCACAAGACGTCGCGGTTGCGGCTGGGCCGGCTCACGATGGCCACGTCGAGCCGTCCTTCCAGGAGCGCGGCCAGGGGGCGGCGGGTGGCCTCCACCACGATCTCCACCGCCACCGCGGGGAAGCGCAGCTCGAAGTCCTTGAGGGCCGCGGGCAGCCAGTGGTAGGTCGTGTAGCACTCGGTGCTGACGCGGATGAGGCCCTCCTGGCCGCGGCCGAGGCCCCGTATCTCGTCCTCGGCGGCTCCGAGCTCGATCAGCATCGCCTCCGCCGCGCGAACCAGCCGGTCCCCGGCCGCGGTGGGCACGAGCCGCCGCCCCTGGCGAAGGAAGAGCCGCGTGCCCAGGCGCTCCTCGGCGTCCTTGAGCTGGTGGGAGAGCGCGGGCTGCGTCAGGTGGAGCCGGACCGCCGCCCGGGTGATCCCTCCCTCCCGCACGATGGCGCGCACGAGCTTGAGGTGCTGCAGGCCCAGGACGACCCGCTCACCCCGCGACGATAGATTCGCTTCCTGCATGCTCTGGATTGTATCAATTCGGTTGCACGAGGGGCCCCGCGACACGTAGAGTCGCAGGATGTCCCGGCCCGGCGTGGCGTCCTCCGGTCCCGGTCCCCGGCTGGCCTTCGCGACTTGGCGGGGCCTTCCCGAGTTGAGCGCCGACGACCGTCTGGCCGCCGAAGCCCTGAGGCGTCGGGGTGCCGTGGTTGATCCGCTCCTGTGGGACGCGCCCGGCGTCGACGGCGCCGGCTTCGATGCGGTGATCGTCCGCTCCGTCTGGGACTACCATCTCCGGCCCGTCGAGTTCCTGGGTTGGGTCGAGACGCTGGAGCGGGCGGGAACCCTGCTCCTGAACCCCCCGGCCGTCCTCCGCTGGAACCACCACAAGTCCTATCTGCGCGATCTGGAGGCGCGCGGGGTGGCGACCGTCCCCACGGTCTGGCTGGAGCGCGGCGCCGAGGCCGACCTCGGCGGGCTGCTGGCGGACCGCGGCTGGGCCGAGGCCGTGGTCAAGCCGGCGATCTCCGCGAGCGCCCACGAGACCTGGCTCACGTCGCGGTCGAGGGTCAGCACCGACGAGGGCCGCCTCCGCGGTCTGCTCCTCGCGGGCGACGCGCTGGTGCAGCCGGTGGTCCCCGAGGTCCGGTCCAAGGGCGAATGGTCGCTCATCTTCCTGGGCGGGGAGTGGAGCCACGCGATGCTGAAACGCCCCCGGGATGGCGACTTCCGGGTCCAGGAGGAGCTGGGTGGAAGAGCTTGGCTCGAGGAGCCGCCCGCCGCCCTCGTCGCGGAGGCCCGGCGG
>DASTLK010000273.1:0-9746 GCA_035715025.1 Vicinamibacteria bacterium | reverse complement strand
CCGAGAAGTGGCTCGTGCGCGGATCCTCCGCCCACGAGTGCGGCATCTCCACCGCGGCGCCGCTCCCCTGTCCGCCAAAGCTCACCGTCCATCCGGAGCGCAGGTCTTCCGAGGCGGTGACGGCGGTCTTGCGGGCGACGGGTACATCGCTCGTATTCGCCTGGAAGGCGACGATCCGCGAACCGTAGGGCTCGAGGTCCAGCGCGAGACCCGCTTCCGTCACGTCCACGCGCTCGACCACGCCGGTGAGGGCGTTCCACATCTCGGCCTGCGGCCTCTGGGCCCGGAACCTCGCGGTGACCCGGCGCGGCGCGTTGCCGGTGTTGGCCACGAAGTAGACGTCCGCGTCCGGCCGGCGGCGATGGACGAAGCCGACGTCGGTCGCGGCCGGCTCGAACGCGACGTCCGGCGCCGCCGCCGCCGCCAGTCGGCCGGACAGCTCGGCCTCGGAGACGACCGTGAGCGACGGCCATTCGCCCTCCGGTATCCGGCGCACCGCGATCACGGTGCCGCCCGCGCGCGCGTAGTCCGCGAGGAACCGGCGCGTCGCCTCGGGCACGAAGCGTACGCCGGGCAGGACGATCGCCTTGTAGCGCCGCGCCTCCGCTTCCTTGATCGAGCCGTCGTCGACGAGATCGAAGGCATGGCCGGCGGCCAGGATGCCCGGCACGACGTTCGGTCCGACCAGCTCCACGATCTTGCGGAACAGGTTCATGGACGTGCCCGGGCGGAAGGTGGCCCACGCGTCCTCGGTCGGGGCGTAGAGCGCGACGTCCACGACCGACTCCCCCTGGCGCAGCACGAAGCTCACCCGCTGCAGGTAGGCGGCCAGGTCCGGCATCACCGGCCACCACGGGTTTCGGTCGGAGAGGACGGCGGCCGCGTAGAACGGCCAGCCCGGCGTGCCCACCTGCGGGGGCGAGTAGGGCCACCCGTGGCCGATGAGCTGGTTGATGCCGGAGAGGAAATGCTGATCGGCCTCCGCCTTGACGTCGAGCGGCGTGGCCCGGAAGGCGGGGGAATGGAGCCAGGTCCACGTCTCCGAGGTGGTCACGGGCCGGCCGAACAGGTGCGAGGCGGAGGAGGCCCAGCGCGACGAAGTGAGCTCCCGATATTTCCACCCCTCGCCGTCGATGAGGTCGGCGTGGCGGCTGCTGGAGAGGGTCGCCGGCGGCTCGCCGTAGTTCTGGATCCGCAGCAGCACGTTGTTCTTCCGGGACCATTCCTTCAGCGGGACCAGGAAGCGCTCCTCGTAGAGCTCGCTCAGGGTGCGGCCGAAGTCACGGCGTAGCTCCAGCGAGCGATCCCCCGCGTCCCGCTCCAACCGCGGGAGCAGCGGCCGGAGGTCGTACCCGCGGCGCGCGCGAAACTGCTCGAGCAGATCCGCCGTCCAGTCCGCGTCGTAGACCTCGAGGCTGTCGCAGAAGATCGCACGCACGCCGCCCGGTCCCGCCGCCGCCAGGAGCTTGTCTCCCGCCTCGCGCAGGTGCGTCTCGAGCGCGGGACGGCTGAAGTGATCCAGGACGTAGCCCTCCGCACCCAGGGCGGCGCGCTTGACCATCTGGCCGCTGTGGCTGGCGAAATAGAACAGGACCACGCGTGGCCCGTTGCCCGCGGGCAGCGCGATGGGCCCGTCCCCCGAGAGGTCGAGCTCACGGAAGCTCCGCGGATCGGCTTCTTGCATGGAGCCGCGGCCGATGAACGCGGCCACCAGCCGGTCGTCCTCGTACGGGACCGGCCGTGCCACCGAGGTGCGGTCGGGGGTGATCTCGTGGCCCTCGGAACGCAGCCGCGCGGCGGCGAGGCCGGGCGTGATGTACGGCCCGCCGTAGGACCAGCCGCTGCCGATGGTCACGTCCATGCGGAGCCCCAGCTCGCGGGCCTTCCGTGAGGCGAAGGCGACCTTGTCGAGGAACCCCGGCGAGAGATAGCGTTCGTTGAGGAGGGCGGCCGCGGGATCGTCCAGCGCCATGGGATAGACCACCGCCAGCTCGAAGCCGCCGAAGCCGCCCTCCTTCATGCGGCGCATCTCGGCCTCGATCTCTTCGCGGGTGACGGATGGGCCGAACCACCACCACCGCACCATGGGGCGGCTCTCGTCCGGCGGCGCCACGAACGACCGGCGGATCGCCGCGAGGCCGGGAGTGGCGGCCGGTTGGGCCGACACCATCGCCGTCCCCGTCAGGCCCAGGGCAAGGACACCGACGATGGAAGCGGAGCGTGGCCTCGTCACGTGGCCCATTGTCCCCCGCGTCTTCTCGCATCAGAAATGGGGTACAACGTCGCTCATGAAACCGCGGAAACGCCTCCTGGTGGCCGGAACCTCCTCTCTCGTTCTGTCCCTGCTCGCGCCGGCTGCACCGCGGCTGGCCCTGGCTCGGACGGAGGACGCTGCCGTCGAGGCCGCCGGCCTGCGCTCGGAATACGCCACGAATCCACTGGGCCTCGATGCGCGAAAGCCGCGCCTCAGCTGGCAGCTTCGGTCCCGCGCGCGCGGCATCGTCCAGTCGGCCTATCAGCTTCGCGTCGCGGGCAGCGAGCGGAGCCTGAGCGCCGGTCACGACCTGGTATGGGACTCCGGTCGCGTGGCCTCCAGCGAATCCATCCATCGCGCTTACGACGGCCCGCCGCTGCAGTCGGCGCGTCGCTACTTCTGGCAGGTCCGCGTCTGGGACGGCGCCGGCCACGCGTCGGCCTGGAGCGCGCCCGCATGGTGGGAGACGGGCCTCCTCGAGCCCGCGGACTGGAAGGCGAGCTGGATCGAGCCCGACCTCGCGGACGACGTCTCCAAGCCGGGACCGGTCGCGATGCTGCGCCGCGAGTTCAAGCTCAAGGGTCCCGTCGAGCGGGCGCGCGCCTACGTCACCGCTCACGGCCTGTACGAGCTGTATCTCAACGGCCAGCGCGTGGGTGACCAGCTGTTCACGCCCGGATGGACCAGCTACAGCAAGAGGCTGCAATACCAGACCTACGACGTCACGCCGCTGTTGAAGACAGGGCCCAACGCCTGGGGAGCGCTGCTGGGCAACGGCTGGTATCGGGGCAACCTCGCCTGGGAAGCGCGGCGCAACATCTACGGCGATCGCCTGGGCCTTCTCGCCCAGATCCAGGTCACCTACCAGGATGGAAGCCGCGAGATCCTCGGCAGCGATGCGGGATGGAAGGCGTCGACGGGCCCCATTTTGATGTCGGAGATCTACCACGGCGAGACCTACGATGCGCGCCTGGAGAAGGCGGGCTGGGCCGCCGACGGCTTCGACGATCGCGCGTGGTCGGCGGTGAAGGTCGTCGATCAGCCCAATCACGCTCTCATCGCCCCCGCCGGCCCGCCCGTCACCCGGATCCAGGAGCTCCGGCCGGTCAAGATCTTCACGACGCCCGGGGGCGACACCGTGGCCGACATGGGCCAGAACATGGTCGGCTGGGTGAGGCTCGCCGTGGAGGGCCCGGCGGGGACGACGGTGACCCTCCGTCATGCGGAGGTCCTCGACAAGGACGGGAATTTCTATACGGCCAACCTACGCAAGGCACGGGCGACGGTGCAGTACACGCTGAGGGGCGGCTCGAGAGAGACGTTCGAGCCGCACTTCACGTTCTTCGGTTTCCGCTACGTGGCCGTGGCTGGATACCCCGGGACGCTCACCCCGGACAGCCTCACCGGCATCGTCGTGCACTCCGCGATGACACGCGCGGGAGAGCTCGAGACCTCGAAGCCGCTCGTCAACCAGCTCCAGCACAACATCGCCTGGGGCCAGAAGGGAAACTTCCTCGACGTCCCCACGGACTGCCCGCAGCGCGACGAGCGGCTGGGTTGGACGGGCGACGCCCAGGTCTTCTCCCCCACCGCCGCCTTCAACATGGACGTCGCCGGCTTCTTCACCAAGTGGCTGGGGGACGTGGCGGCCGATCAGTACGCGGATGGCAGCGTCCCGCACGTGATCCCCAACGTGCTGCCGGAGTCCAACGGTCGCCGTCCGGCGGGCGCGGCCGGTTGGGCGGACGTGGCCGTGATCATCCCCTGGACGATGTACATGAGCTACGGCGACCGGCGGATCCTGGAACAGCAGTACGACAGCATGGCCAGGTGGGTGGGGTACGAGAAGGGCCGCGCCGGGGACGATCTCATCTGGGACGGCGATTTCCATTTCGGCGATTGGCTCGCCTACGCGGCTCCGCCAGGTGAGGCGCGCGCCTATCCGGGCGCGACCACGAGCACGGACCTCCTGGCCACGGCCTTCTTCGCGCACTCCACCGACCTCCTCGCGCGCACCGCGCGCATCCTGGGGAAGGCGGACGATGCCGCCCGCTACGAGCAGCAGTTCTCACGGATCAAGGAAGCATTCGTCCGCGAGTACGTCACCGCCACCGGACGCGTGGGCGAGAACACCCAGACGGCCTACGCGGTCGCTCTTCAGTTCGACCTGTTGCCCGAGGAGCTGCGGGCGGCCGCCGCCAAGCGGCTGGCCCAGGACGTTCGTCAGCGGAAGCACCTCACCACGGGGTTCCTCGGCACGCCGTACCTGTGCCATGTGCTCACCCGTTACGGGTATCTCGACGAGGCCTACTTCCTGCTCAACCGTGAGGACTATCCGTCCTGGCTCTATCCCGTGAAGCAGGGCGCCACCACGATCTGGGAGCGCTGGGACGGCCAGAAGCCGGACGGGACGTTCCAGGACGTGGGGATGAATTCGTTCAACCACTACGCCTACGGCGCCATCGGCGACTGGATGTATCGCGTGATGGCCGGCATCGACACGGACGAAGCCGCCCCCGGCTACAAGCACATCCTCATCCAGCCCCGTCCGGGCGGCGGGTTCACGGAAGTCAAGGCCAGCCACGAGACGCCCTACGGGAAGGTCGCCTCCGCCTGGACGCTCACGGACGGCGCGTTCGACCTGCGAGTGGAGGTTCCCGCCAACACGCGGGCCACCGTCCGCCTTCCCAAGGCCCAGCTCGCCAGCGTCACGGAAGGTGGCCAGCCGCTGGCCGGAGGCAACGGCATCAGCGCGACGCGGCAGGACGGCGACACCGTGGTGGTGGAGGTCGGCTCGGGGGCTTACCGGTTCGCCTACCCCACGCGCGAACGATGACGAGTGCGGCGCGCAAGGTCGCATCGCCGCGGGTGGTCTGCGTCGAGGATCTCCGGCCCATGGCGCGGCGGCGGGTGCCCCGTGCCGTGTTCGACTATCTCGACGGCGGGGCCGAAGGCGAGGTCACGCTGCGCGAGAACTGCCGCGCCTTCGAGGACTTGACCTTCCGCCCCCGCCACGCGGTTGCGCTCGCGGAGTGCGATCTGCGTACGCGCGCGCTCGGCCTCGACCTGTCCCTTCCCTTCATGCTGGCTCCGGTGGGCTACAGCCGTCTCATGCATCCGGGAGGCGAGGTGGCGGCCGCTCGCGCCGCCGGCCAGGCGGGCACCGCCTACATCCTCTCCACCATCTCGGGGCATCGGCTCGAAGACGTGAAGGCGGCCTCCAGAGGTCCCGTGCTCTACCAGCTCTATCTCGTCGGGGGCCGGGCCGCCGCCGAGGCGGCCATCGAGCGCGCTCGTGTCGCCGGGTTCGCCGGACTGGTCGTGACCATCGATACGCCGGTCGCCGGGATCCGCGAGCGCGATCATCGCAACGGGATGAAGGAGCTGGTCGGTCCCGACATGCTGCCGAAGGTTCCCTTCCTCCCCGAGATCCTGTCTCATCCGGGTTGGCTCCTGGGCTTCCTGCGCGACGGCGGGATCAAGGGCCTCCCCAACGTCGTCATTCCGGGCCAGGGTCCGATGCCGCTCCTCGACGTCGGGGCCGCCCTCGCCACGTCGGTGGTGACCTGGGCCGACCTCTCCTGGATCCGCGCCGCCTGGCGGGGCCCGCTCGTCGTGAAGGGCGTCCTCACCGCCGATGACGCGCGCCGCGCCGCCGACGAGGGCGCGGCCGCCATCTCCGTCTCGAACCACGGCGGGCGGCAGTTGGACGGGGTGCAGGCCTCCATACGCGCGTTGCCGGAAGTGGTGG
Organism: Vicinamibacteria bacterium; assembly: GCA_035715025.1. Lineage (GTDB taxonomy): Bacteria > Acidobacteriota > Vicinamibacteria > Fen-336 > Fen-336 > AA29. Next base: position 3,741 of record DASTLK010000273.1, on the reverse strand, counting down.
CGGCGGTCGGCGATCGCGTCGAGGTCTGGATGGACGGAGGCGTCCGCCGGGGCGCCGACGTCGTCAAGGCGCGGTGTCTGGGCGCGCGCGCCGTCCTCTGTGGTCGCGCCTATGCCTATGGCCTGGCCGCGGCCGGGGGGGCCGGAGTCGAGCGCGCCATCGAGATCCTGCGCGCGGACCTGGACCGCACGCTGAGGCTGCTCGGGTGCCCGTCCGTGGCCGCCCTGGACCCGTCCTACGTGAACGTCCCGAAGAGCTGGCAGTGACGATCCGCAAGGCCTTTCGAATGTCCGTCCACGCCGGACAGGAGGCCGAGTACGAGCGGCGGCACAATCCCATCTGGCGCGAGCTGGAAGACACGCTCACCCAGCACGGCGTGCGCACGTACACGATCTTCCTCGACCCGGCCACCCGCGATCTGTTCGGGTACGCGGAGATCGAGAGCGAGGAGCGCTGGGCCGCCATCGCCTCGACGGACGTGTGCCGGCGATGGTGGCGGCACATGAAGGAGGTCATGCCCGCGAACCCCGACGACAGCCCGCTGTCGTCGGCCCTGCGCGAGGTCTTCCACATCGAGGCCGGCGTGCCGTGACGGACGAGATCCTCGCCCTCCGCGGGGTCACCAAGTCGTTCGGGGCCGTGCGCGCGCTGCGGGGCGTGGACTTCGACGTTCGCGCGGGCGAGGTGCACGCGCTCGTGGGCGAGAACGGCGCGGGCAAGAGCACGCTGGTCAAGATCATCACCGGCGCCCACGCCCCGGACGCCGGCAGCGTGACCATCGCCGGGCAGGCGCTCGATCGCGCGGACCCGCTGCTCGCGCGGCGCCTGGGCGTGGCGCCGATCTACCAGCAGCCGACGCTGTTTCCCGAGCTGACCGTGGCCGAGAACCTGGCCTTCGGCCTGGAGACGGGAGGCGCCTGGCGCCGCATCGACTGGCGCGAGCGGCACGCGCGCGCGACGGCGCTGCTGGCTCGCGTCGGGGCCACCGTCGATCCCGACGCCGACGCGGGCTCTCTCCGCATGGCCGAGCAGCAGCTCGTGGAGATCGCGCGCGCACTGGGAGCGCAGGCGCGGATCATCATCATGGACGAGCCCACCGCCGCCCTCGCGGAGACGGAGGCGGAGCGCCTGCTGGCGCTGGTGGCCGAGCTGCGCGCGTCGGGGGTCGCCATCGTCTACATCTCGCACCGCCTGCCCGAGGTGCTGCGCATGGCCGACCGCGTGACCGTCCTCCGCGACGGCGCCGCCGTGGAGACGCGCCCGGCGGCGGGACTCACCCAGGCCGACCTCATCCGCGCGATGGTGGGGCGCGACCTCGCCGCGGTGTTCCCCAAGCGCGCGCTCGCGATCGGCGACGTCGCGCTCTCCGCGCGTGGCCTATCCTGCGGAGCGAGCGGAGTCCGCAACGTCGATCTCGAAGTCCACGCGGGCGAGATCCTGGGCCTGGCCGGCCTGGTGGGCTCGGGACGAACCGAGCTGGCGCGTACGCTCTTCGGCCTCACGCCCGCCGACGGGGGCGAGCTGCGGATCCGCGCGCAGGTGCGGACCATCCGCTCCCCGACGGAAGCGATCCGCGCGGGCCTGGCCTACGTCCCCGAGGACCGGCGGCGTCACGGAGTCATCCTCGAGATGAGCGTCGCCGCCAACGCGACGCTCGCCATCCTTCGCGCTCTCCGTTCCGGGCCCTTCCTCGACGCGGCACGGGAGAGGGAGATCGCCACCACCTTCGTCGCGCGCTTCGCCATCAAGGCGCCATCGCTGGACACGCCCGTCGCGCACCTCTCCGGCGGCAACCAGCAGAAGGTCGCGCTGGCGCGCTGGCTGGCCACGCGGCCTTCGGTGCTGATCCTCGACGAGCCCACCCAGGGCGTGGACGTGGGCGCGAAAGCGGAGATCCACCGTCTGATCGTCGACCTGGCCGCCGAAGGTCTGGCCATCGTCATGATCTCGTCCGAGATGCCCGAGATCCTGGGGATGAGCGACCGCATCGCCGTGATGCGCGCGGGCACGGTCGTGGCGACCCTCGAGCGCGCGGCGGCCACCCAGGAGAGGCTGCTCGCGCTCGCCCTGGGCCACACGGAAGCGGTGGCCTCCTGACGCGCGCGGCGAGCCGCTACCGTCGCGAGCTGGGCGTGGCCGGAGCCCTGGTCATCCTGCTCGCGCTGCTCGCCGTGATGGCGCCGGCCTTCTTCCGCGCCGCGAACCTCCGCGACCTGCTCGTGGCCAACGCGCCCGTCCTCGTCGCCGCCGTCGGCATGACCCTCGTCATCCTGGCCCGCCAGATCGACATCTCCATCGGATCGCAGTTCGCGATCTGCGGCGTGGCCGCGGGCCTGCTGGCCAAGACGGGGCTGCCCATGCCGCTGGTCACGGCCGGCGTGGTGGCGACGGGAGCGGCCCTGGGCGCGATCAACGGCGCGCTGGTGGCGGGCCTCGGGCTGCCCGCGATCGTCGTGACCCTGGCCACGATGGTCGTCCTCCGCGAAGGCCTCCGATGGCGGACGGAAGGCGTCTGGATCGAGGACCTGCCCGAACGGTTCCAGTGGTTCGGCCTGGGTCAGGCCGGCGGCCGCACGGCCATCGTGGTGGCGGCGGTCGTCGTCTTCGCCGCCTTCGCCTGGGGCCTGCGCCGCCTCGCCGCCGGCCGGGCCGTCTATGCCGCCGGCTCCGATCCCGAGGCCGCGCGCCTCGTCGGCATCCACCCGCGCCGCGTGGTGTTCGCGGCCTTCGTGTTCATGGGCGGGCTCACCGGTCTGGCCGCGGTGCTCACCGCCACCCAGTTCATCGACGTCCAGACCAGCGCCGGGGCCGGCCTCGAGATGAAGGTCATCGCCGCCGTCGTCGTGGGCGGCGTGGCCATCTCCGGCGGGCGTGGCACCCTCGTGGGCACGTTGCTCGGCGTCACGCTGCTGGGCACGATCGGGCCCGCTCTCACGTTCCTGGGCACGCAGGCCTACTGGGAGCGCGCCCTCCAGGGCGCCGTGATCCTGCTGGCCGTGAGCACGGACGCGCTGCCGCCTTTGACGCGGAGGCCGCCTGCCGCCGCCTGAACCTACGGCCGCCGCGACGAGCACGGGCAAGGTCCGCGGCGCCCACACGCACGAGATGCTGCTCCTCGCCCTGGTCGTGGTGGAGATGGCCTACTTCGCCCACGCCGGATCGAACTTCTTCACGGCCGGCAACGCCGCCGAGGTCTTGCGGGCCAGCGTCGAGATCGGGCTCCTCGCGCTGGCACTGACCGCGGTCATCCTCACCGGCGGCATCGACCTCTCCGTCGGCTCGCTGCTCGGCCTGGCCGCCGTCTTGATGGGGGCCGCGCACCGCGACCTCGGCCTGCCCATCGGGGCCGCCGCCCTCGTGGCCATCGCGGTGGGCGTCGGGGGCGGCGTGCTCAACGCGGCGCTGGTGGCGCGTCTGGGCGTGCCGCCGCTGATCGTGACCCTGGGAACGTACTCCCTCTTCCGCGGCGTGGCCGAAGGATTCACGGGCGGCATCCGGAACTACACCGACTTTCCGCCCGCGCTCTTGTTCCTCGGACAGGGCCGCCTGCCTGGAGGCATGCCCGCCCAGGTCCCGTTGCTGGTGGCGGCGGCCGTCTTCTTCTGGCTGCTCGTGCACCGCACGCCGGTCGGACGAGGCGTGCGCGCCATCGGCTTCTCCCCGGAAGGCGCGCGCTTCGCCGGCATCCCGGTTGCGCGGCGCCTCCTGCTCGTGTACGTGCTCAGCGGGGCCATGGCCGGC
>DASTLK010000272.1:0-6022 GCA_035715025.1 Vicinamibacteria bacterium | reverse complement strand
CGCGGAAGAACGCGGACCTCGAGGCGGCCCTCCAGCCGCTCGAAGTAGTGGACGTCCTCCACCACCTCACTGGGCTGGGTCGCCTCGCGGTAGAGGCCGGAGAAGCTCTCCTCGTAGCGGCGGAAGAGCTGGCGCCCCGCCCGCTCTCCCACCGCTTCGACCAGGGCCGCGATCACGCGGTCGTCCCAGGTGGTGAGGCGGCTCTCCACGATGCGCCGGACCGCCTCCGGGTCCAGCGGCTTTTCGAGACGGGCGGCGTCGAAGTAGAAGACGAACAGGCTCACCGCGCCGAGGTCGGCGGAGGTCGCGAAGTTGATGGGGCCGAACTCGCGAGCCAGCTCCTCCCCCAGATCTCGCTCGATCTCGTACGAATAGCGCACGCGCGAGAAGGCGATGGACAGCGCCATGTAGCCCTGGCCGCGGCGCGCGTGCACCGCGATCTCGTCGTCGCCCGACATGTACACGATGCGGTCGATGATGTCCTTGAGGCTCGGCGCGGAAGCGTAGAAGAGCTCCCGCTTGGGAAAGCGATTGAAGAGGGCGCGGGTCTCGCGGTAGACGTGGCTGTTCTGCAGATCGCCGCTGTGCGCGAGCAGCCAATCGTGCTTCTGCTTCAGGAGGGGGATGTCGGCCGCCTTCTGCGTGAAGGCGACCTTGGCCAGCCGTCCCAGGAAGACGGTGGCTTCCAGGAGCTCGCCCCGGGTGCCCCACTCCCGCACGATGACGTTGTCGAGGGGATCCACGTGGTGGAGCGCGGAGGCGTTGTTCGCGAAATCGATGTCGACCACCCGGGGATCCTCGGACGAGGGCTTGAGGCGCGCCTCCACCTCCTCGACCAGGTTCGGGAACACGACGGGCAGCAGGCTCTCGTCCGTGAACGCGCCCAGCGCGCTCTCCGCAACCCGGTGCGCTTCACCATCCGCCGCGAAGCGATAGCGCACGCTGCCCAGGAAGATGAAGTTGTCGTCCAGCATCCAGAGGAGGAACGCGCGCGCGGGCTCGACGCGTCCCAGCCCTTCCGCGCGGTCGCGCAGCTTCTTGCCGAGGTCGCGCGCCGTCCGCTTCATCTCCTCGTAGTCCTCCACCGCCGTGAAGACGGACTTGAGGACGGAGAAGACCTCGTGCTCGATGCGCCGCAGCCGCTCCTTGGACTCGACGCGCTCGATCTGGAAGTTGCAGTACAGCTCCTTGGCCCCGTCCTCCTGCGGCCCGCCCATCCACACCGGCCGCTCCCACTGCCGGCGCACGGTGAAGATCTGGTGGATGGCGGAGAAGACGCGCAGGCCCGCCTTGCGGAAGTAGTTCTTGAGGCTCTCGAAGATGAAGGGGGCGTCGAGCGTGTGTGTCTCGACGGTCGTGGTCTCCAGGGGGACGCCCTCCGTGGTGCCCATCGCCGCCGCGTCCTCTTCGTTCGGGTTGCGCGCGGCCACGTGGATGCCGGGAAGGCCCTTGTAGAGCTGGATCGCGTGCGGGATCTCGCGGGCGACGAAACGGAAGGCGGCGAGCATGCGCGTGGCCAGTGCCTCCACGGGCAGGTCCAGGGCGATGCGGTCCGGCATGCCGGAGAAGACGACGGGCGCGAACGAGAGGACCAGGTCGCGGTCCTCCGGAGCGGCGCGACGGGCGAGGACGCCCTTCAGCTCCACCAGACGGGCCGCCCGCCGCCCGGGGTCGGAGGTGATCATCGTCGCGATGATATCTCAGCTAGAATCGCGCGCATCGGGAGGATGGATACCTGAGGTTCCGGGTCGAGTACCCCAGCGGCGCCGCGCACGAGGTCGAGTTCCCCGGCAGCGTGGCCACCGTGGGCCGTGACCCGTCCAGCGACCTCGTCCTCAACGACCCCAAGTGCTCGCGCCGCCACGCGGTGATCGAGTCGAGCGGGGACGGCATCACCGTCCGCGACAGCGGCAGCGCCAACGGCGTGTTCGTGAACGGCCGCAAGACGGAGCGGTCGCGCCTCCGCGAAGGGGACGTCCTCAAGCTGGGTGACGTCGTCGTGACCTTGCTGCCCGACCCGATGTCCGGCACGGTGGTGATGGAGGACTTCGACGGCAGGGTCGCTCCCAGCCAGAACGGGCTCGACGCCGAGGCCACCATCCCCGAAGGGCCGGAATCGGCGACGCCCGCACGCCGGCCGCCCCTCACCGGAGCCTTCCGCTCGGTAGACGAGCTGCCCGTGGAGGCGCTCGAGGGGCCGGGTACCTTCGGCGGCGGTCGCCGCTCACGGCCCCTGACCGTCACGGTGCTCTTCGCCCTCTGGACCCTGAGCGTGCCGCTCTACCTGATCGCCGGCATCGCGCTCGCCCTCACGACCCAGGGCATGGGCCGCGCCGCCCTGATCGCGGCCGGCCTGGTCATGGCCACGCTCTCGATGGCCATGGCCTTCGGGCTGTGGCAAGGGCGCCGTTGGGCGTGGGTCGCCCAGATCGCGGTGGCGGCCGTCGGCGTGTTCGTCTGCCCCTTCACCCTCGCCTCCATCGCCGTCCTCGTCTACATGCTGAGGCCGGCCGTGCAGTGGCATTTCTCCGACCGCGGCCAGAGTGAGCCTGAATCCGCGGGCCAGGGCGAAGCGATGTTCGCGGGAGCGCTCGTGGCCACGGTCATCCTCGGCGTGCTTCTCACGGCGGCCCTCACCGTGCTGGCGCGAACCGCGCGGACGGGCGCGGGCGCCCAGGGCGGCCGGATGTTCGTGCGCACGCCGGCGGAGGAGAAGCTCGCGACCACGCAGCTCGCCGCCCTCGCCGCGGCCGAGGACGCCTTTCATTCCGTCTGCAACACCGGCTATGGCGAGCTCCAAGGGCTGCTCCACCCCGGTACGGTGATCGCGGACTACCCCGCGGGCGGGCCGGCGTTCCTCCGCGGCCCCGCCTTCGAGAACGCGGAGCGGGACGGGTATCGATACACGCTGACGGTCGAAGAGGAGATGCCCGCGACCGCGGGCTGCCCGACGCGCCGCTTCCGGCGGTTCCTCTACACCGCCACGCCGCTCGGCGCGGGTCGCTCGCTCGCCGTCGGTCCGGACGGGGTCATTCGCGCAGCGCAGGGCCGGCCGGCCCACCTGGACGACCCGCCCGCGGAGTGAGGGACCCCGCTCCGCCACAACCTGACGCACGCCAACGCGTTGACGCTCCCCCAGGCCAAGCGGTATAAGCCTTTGAACGACATTCGAACGGAATCAGGAACGATGGATCGAAATCAGGCCTTGGCGTTGTACCGGCAGATGCTCCTCATCCGCCGCTTCGAGGAGCGCTGTGCCCAGCTCTACGTCGAGGGCAAGATCGGCGGGTTCCTGCACCTCTACATCGGCCAGGAGGCCGTCGGTGTGGGCGCCATCAGCCAGATGCGCGCGGACGACTACCTGATCGCCTACTACCGCGATCACGGTTATGCGCTGGCCCGGGGCGCGGACCCGCGCCTGCTGCTCGCCGAGCTGTGCGGCAAGTTCACCGGAATCAGCCGCGGCAAGGGCGGGTCGATGCACTTCTACGACGTGCCCGCCGGCAACTTCGGCGGGGACGGCATCGTGGGCGGGCACCTTCCCCTGGCCGCGGGCATGGGCTACGGGATCCGGCTGCGCGGTACCGATCAGGTGTGCCTGTGCTTCTTCGGCGACGGCGCGGTCAACGAGGGCGCGTTCCACGAATCGCTCAACGTCAGCGCTCTCTGGGACCTGCCCGTCGTCTACGTCATCGAGAACAACCGCTACGGCATGGGCACCTCGATCGACCGCGCCTCCTCGGTCAAGGACCTCTATCAGCGCGCCTCCGCCTACGGAGTGCCGCGGCGCGAGGTCAACGGCATGGACATCGTCGCCGTCCGCAGCGCGTTGGCCGAGGCCATCGACCGCGCGCGCAAGGAGAAGCGGCCGACCCTCATCGAGGCCGAGACCTATCGGTATCGCGGCCACTCCATGTCGGACCCCGGGAAGTACCGCACCAAGGAAGAAGTCGAGTCGATGATGAAGTCGGATCCGATCCTGCTCTTCGGCCGCCGGCTCATGGAGCAGGAGCGGTTCACGCAGGCCGATCTCGACGCCATCGACAAGGACGTCCTGGCCCAGATGGAGGACGCGGTCACGTTCACGGAGCAGAGCCCCGACCCGCCCGTGGAATCGCTCTACGAGGACGTCTACGTGCGCTCGCCCTACATCCACATGAAGACGGCGGAGAAGGACCCGGCCTGGCGCGCGGCCCTCCGCGAGGACCGCGGCCCGTCGTCGCTCCCGCCGTGGAAGCCGGCCGCACCGCCCCCGGCCGCCCCGGCCGCCCCCGCCGCGCAGCCCGCCGTAGCGGCCGCCTCCGCCGGCAAGGCCAAGTAGCCATGGCCCAGCTCACGATGCGCGAGGCGCTGAACCAGGCGCTCAAAGAGGAGATGACCCGCGATCCGAACGTCTTCATCCTCGGCGAGGAGGTCGGCGCCTACCAGGGCGCGTACAAGATCACGCAGGGCCTGCTCGCCCAGTTCGGAGAGTGGCGGGTGCGGGACACGCCGATCGCGGAGGAAGCGATCGCGGGCGTCGCCGTGGGCGCGGCCTTCATCGGCCTGCGTCCCATTGCCGAGATGATGACGTTCAACTTCTCGCTCCTCGCCCTCGACATGATCGTGAACCACGCGGCCAAGTACCGCTACATGTCGGGCGGGCAGATCCGCTGCCCGATGGTGATGCGCGGGCCCAGCGGCGCGGCCACCCAGGTCGCGGCCCAGCACTCGCAGGGCTTCGAGAGCTGGTACGCCCACATCCCGGGCCTGGTGGTGGTGATGCCGTCCACGCCGAAGGATGCGAAGGGGCTGCTGAAGAGCGCGATCCGGGACGACAACCCGGTGATCTTCATGGAGAACGAGATCCTCTACAACCTCAAGGGCGAGGTGCCGGAGGAGGAGTTCCACATCCCGCTCGGGCTCGGCGACATCAAGCGCGCAGGCAAGGACGTGACCCTCGTGGCCTGGAGCCGTTCCGTCATCACGTCCCTGGCCGCGGCCAAGACGCTGGCCGACGAGGGCGTGGAGGCGGAGGTCGTGGATCCGCGCACCCTGCGACCGCTGGACGAGGACATCATCTTCGAGTCCGTGCGCAAGACGGGGCGCTGCGTGGTGGTGGAGGAGGGTTGGCGCTACGCCGGCTTCGGCAGTGAGATCGCCGACCGCGTGCAGCGCGAGTGCTTCGACTCGCTGGATTCCCCCGTCCTCCGCGTCACCGCTGCCGACGTGCCCATGCCCTACGCCAAGACCCTGGAAAAGGCGTACCTCCCCCAGCCGGAGCGCATCGTGGAGGCTGCGCATCAAGTTCTATACAGGTAACGTAGAGACCGGCGGCGCCGCGTAGCGGCGGCGACGGGCGAGGGGGGTTTCAGGGGGGGCCGCGAACGCCCATCGTAATCACGCGTGAGTGCCCCCCCTGACTTAGCAAGACTGAGAGAATCGCCAACACCATGACCGTCAGCAAGGTCGTCCTGGCCAAGCTTTCCCCCACGATGGAGGAGGGCACCATCGTCAAGTGGACGAAGAAGGAAGGCGACGCCGTCAAGCAGGGCGACGTGCTGGCCGAGATCGAGACGGACAAGGCCAACATGGAGATGGAAGCCCTGGGCAGCGGCGTGCTCCGCAAGATCCTCGTCCCCGCGGGCGGCAAGGCCCCGATCGGCGCCCTCATCGGCGTCATCGCCGAGCCCAACGAAGACATCGAGCCCCTCATCGCCAAGGAGGGCGCGAAGGCAGGTGGCGCACCCAAGCCGGCCGCCGGCGCGTCCACCCCCGCTCCGGAGCCGGCGAAAGCGGCCGTCGAGGCGACCGCAAAGGCAGCGCCTGCCGATGAGCCCGCTTCGGTCGCGTCCGCCGCCCAGACGCCGCCCGTGCCGGCGGCGCCCAGACCGGTCGCGACTCCGCCCGTCGCGCCCGCCAGTGGTAGCGCCGGACCTGGTGGAGACGGCGGCCGCGTGAAGGCCAGCCCCCTCGCGCGCAGCATGGCCGCGCACCAGAACATCGACCTCTCGTCGGTGGCGGGAAGCGGGCCGGGCGGCCG
>DASTLK010000271.1:0-4323 GCA_035715025.1 Vicinamibacteria bacterium | reverse complement strand
CAACATCGGTCTCTTCGGTCTCGTCGAGCTGGTGCGCGACCGGAAGACGTACGAGCCGATGGCGCCGTACAACGGCACGTCGGAGGAGATGGCGGCCCTGGGCCGCTTCTTCCGGGAGAAGGGCCTCTACACGTTCGTGCGGTTCAACACGTTCTTCACGAACCCGCCGCTCGTCATCACGGAAGCGCAGCTGGAGGAAGGCCTGGCCATCATCGACGAGGGGTTGTCGACTACGGACAAGGCCGTCCGTTGGTAGCCGTCGGTACGGCAAGAAGCTGACCGCCGACCCAGCCCGCACCTCTCCCAAGAAACTCGATAGTCCGTTGTCTGCCAACCGGCGAAGCGCCTTTCGATGACATCAGTGCTTCAGCACGCGCAAATTGCCGGCCCGCGTTGGTTGTTCTTGGTGGCTAAACCAACTTCAGCGGCAGTTTCCGCAGCCTCTTCCCTGTCGCCGCGAAGACCGCATTGGCCACCGCCGGCCCGATCAATGCCGTACCCGGCTCGCCGATCCCGGCCGGCTTCAGGTCGCTCTCCACGAGCTGGATGTCGATGGCCGGCGACTCCGGCATGCGCACCACCGGGTAGTTGTTGAAGTTCGTCTGCTGCACGCGCCCTTCCTTCAGCGTGACCTCGCCGTAGAGGGCGGCGGAAAGGCCGAAGATGATGCTGCCCTCGAGCTGCTGCCGGACGATGTTGGGATTCACCATCCGCCCGGGGTCGGCCGCGACCACGACGCGGTGCACGCGGACCTTGTTCCCGGTGACCGAGACCTCGGCCACCTGGCACATCGCCGTGCCGTAGCCGTCCATCAGCGCGATGCCGCGCGCGCGGCCCGCCGGGAGCTTCGTGCTCCACCCCGCCCCCTGCGCGGCCAGCTCGAGCACGTGCTTGAGCCGCGGCTGCTTGTCCAGGAGGGCGCGCCGGAACTCGTAGGGGTCCTTGCCCGCGGCGGCCGCCAGCTCGTCCATGAACGACTCGTACGCGAAGGAGTTGAGCGCGTGCGACACCGAGCGCCAGTACCCGACGCGCAGGCCGGTATCGTGGATGACGACGTCGGCGAGCTGGTTGGGGATGTCGTAGGGGACGGCCGCGGCTTCCGTCATGAAGGGGTCGACGCCGTCCTTGACCACGGGCGGGAACAGGCGCGACGTCACCGACGGCGAGGTCAGGTGGAACTTGAGCACGACCGGCCGACCCTGCGCGTCGAGCGCGCCCGACATCTGGTGGTAGCTCGTCGGCCGGTAGAAGTCGTGGGTCATGTCGTCTTCGCGCGTCCACACCAGCTTGACCGGGCCTCCGCCCATGGCCTTGGAGATCTCGGCCGCCTGGCCGACGAAATCCACGTCGATGCGACGGCCAAAGCCCCCGCCCAGGAACGTGGTCTTGACCGTCACCTGCTCGGGCTTGAGGCCCGTCACCTGCGCGGCCACGCCTTGCGCGAGCTGCTGGAATTGCGTCGGGCCGTAGACGAGGCAGGAGTCCTTCTGCACGTCCGCCGTGAAGTTCATGGGCTCCATGGCGGCATGGGCCAGGAAGGGCAGCTCGTAGTCCGCTTGCAGGGTCTTGGCCGCGCCCTTCGCGCCGGCGTCCACATCGCCCAGCTTCTTGATGACGGCGCCGGGCTTGGCCGCCGCCGCCTTGAGGGCGGCGGATATGCCCTCGCTGTCGAGCGCCCGGCCCGCGCCCTCGTCCCACTTGATGTCGAGCGCGTCACGGGCGCTCTTGGCCTGCCACCAGCTCTCCGCGACCACGGCCACACCGTCGGTGATCGGCACCACATGCTTCACGCCCGGCATCGCCTTCGCCCGCGCGGCGTCGAAGCTCGCCACCTTCCCGCCGATCACCGGGCACTGGGCCAGGGACGCGTAGAGCATCCCGGGCAGCTTGACGTCCATGCCGTACTCGGCGGTGCCGTCGATCTTGGCCGCGGAGTCGAGGCGGTTGATGGGCTTGCCGACGTACCGCCAGTCCTTGTGGTCCTTCAGCTTCACGTCCGCGGGGACGGGTAGCTTGGACGCGGCCTCCGCGAGCTGGCCGTAGCTCGCCTTCTCGCCGCCCGGCCCCTGCACGACGCCGCCGGCCGCGCGGCAGGCCGACGGGTCGACGCCCCACTTCTGGGCCGCCGCGGCCACGAGCATGGTGCGGGCCTGTGCTCCGGCCACGCGCAGCTTGTCGTAGCCCTCCACCACCGACGTCGAGCCACCCGTGATCTGCCCGCCGAGCAGGCTGTTGACGTAGACGGCGCCCGCGGGCGCGATCTCGACCTTGATCTTCGCGAGATCGACCTCGAGCTCTTCCGCGACCAGGGTGGGCAGCGCGGTATAGACGCCCTGGCCCATCTCGGAACGGGCGGAGAGGATCGTGATGCTGTCGTCGCTGCCGATCTTGACCCAGGCGTTCGGCATCGACGTCGTGGCCGCCGCGGCCTGGGCGCGGCCCTCGGGCAGCGCGACGCCGAGCAGCAGGACGCCGCCGGCGGCGGCGCCGGTCTTCAGGAAATCGCGGCGAGAGAGGTCGGTGATCGGTTCCATGTCACGCCCCCTTCTGGCCGGCCGCGCTGTGGATGGCGGCGCGGATGCGCGGATAGGTTCCGCAGCGGCAGATGTTGCCCGCCATGGCGGTGTCGATGTCCCCATCGGTGGGATTGGGCTTGGCGGCCAGCAGCGCGGCCGCGCTCATGATCTGGCCCACCTGGCAGTAGCCGCACTGGGGGACGTCGAGCGACGCCCACGCCGCCTGCACCTTCTGGCCGATGGCGGACGTGCCCAGGCCCTCGATGGTCGTGATCTTCTTGCCCGTGGCCAGCGAGACCGGAGTGCTGCACGAACGCACGGGCCGGCCGTCGACGTGCACGGTACACGCGCCACAAAGCGCCATCCCGCAACCGAACTTGGTGCCGGTGAGGCCGAGTGTGTCGCGCAGGACCCAGAGCAGGGGCGTGGCCGGGTCGGCGTCGACACTACGCGCCTGGCCGTTGATATCGAGAGTGATCATGCTCTCCTCCCTCTGGACGGCGGACGGCTGGTGGTCGAGGGTCGGATTATGACGCCAGGTGCCCGATGGAAGTAAAGGATTTCGGCGGGCCGGCGGTCAGCCCCGGGACCAGGGCAGCGTTCGATTGGCGAACGCGGCCTCACCCCGCAGCACGTGAAAGACGTAGGCGCCGAGGCAGAACTTTCCGAAGACGAGAAGAGAGAAGGCCGCCACCAGCATGGCCTGGATGACCCAGGAGGCCACGTGCCAGCCCGCGAGCAGGGTGAGCCCGCTGCCGAGGTTGAAGGCGGCGTTCACCGCCTGCGCGAAGCGGCGCGGGGCGGGGGCCGGGCTCATCGGGAGGCGCCCGCGCGGGGCGGCGATCCAGCGGTTGTAGGCCCGCTCGAACGGGTTCCAGACGGGGAAGATCACGTTCCACCAGAGCACGGCGGAGATCGCGAGGAACAGGGGAGCGGACTGCAGCGCCACCGCGACGAGGACGAGCGGGAAGACGATCGCGGGCTGGAAGTAGAGACCCGCGAAGCGCATGTCGCAGGCGTCGGCGGGCTCCTCGGGGAAGCCCTGCTGGCGCATGAAGTTGGTGACGGCTCGATTCGCCATGCGTTGTCTCCTAGAACGATGCGACGAGCGAGGCGCGCAGCGTGAACGGCTCGAGCGGATGCGTGTGGATATCCTCGATGCCCTCGACGGGCTCGCCGGGCAGGCGCGACGCGTAGTAGTAGTCGATGTCGCTCACCTTCGCGCTCCTCACGTTGAAGCCCTGCAGCGCCAGCGAGTACCGGCGTGTCAATCGACAGGCCAGCCGCGCGTTGAGGGTCGAGGATCCCTTCGATCGCACGCGGTTGTCCTCGGTCAGCGGCCGGGGGCCGAAGTACCGCAGCCGCAAGCTGCCCGAGAGGCGGCCGGCACCCTGCGCGGTGGCGCCCGCCGAGACCACCCCTTCGATCGCGCCCGGGATTCGCTCACCGGTGGGATCCGGGCCTCGGAACCTCGCCTTCGAGTACGAAACATCGGCGTCCAGGTTGAGCCACCGCGCGGGCGTATAGACGTTCGCCCACTCGAAGCCCAGGCGGCGGCTGGGCCGGCTCGGCTCCGTCGTGCCCGCGTCTCCCACGAAGACCAGCTCCGACGCGATGTCCAGGAGCCACCCCGTGAGCGTGCCATGGAAGCGGCCGCGGGCGACGCTTCGGATCCCGAGCTCCGCGCCCTTCGCGCGCACGAGGGGGTCGACGCGCATGTTCGGAGCGCCGGTCCGGGGATCCCGCGATTGCACCGCGCCGCGCGCGTCGTTGCTGTGGAAGCCCCAGCCCCAATTGGCGTAGACCT
>DASTLK010000270.1:0-4460 GCA_035715025.1 Vicinamibacteria bacterium | reverse complement strand
CCACGGGGGTCTCTTCGGCGCGCCCACCACGGGCAGCGCGGACTTCGCGGCGTGGTCGTCGCTGGCGCTCTGGGAGAGCCCGCGGAGCTGCCGGACGCACCTCGGCGGAAACATCACCTTCCACACCCTCAAGGACCCGGTGATCAGCGAGGCCGGACGTGCGTTCCTGGCCGGCCTGCTCGCGCAACTCAGCGACGGGCAGATCCGCGACTTGTTCGGGGCCGCCCACATCGATCGACGGGGCTGGCGCTCTCCGCAGGACGAAGGCCGCAACGGAACCATCGACCAGTGGGTGGCCGCCTTCAAGACTCATCGCGCCGAGGTCGTCGAGCACACGTGCCCGCCGCTGCCGGCCAAGGGAGAGGCGCCGGGTCAGGAATGATTTTGCGCTATTCTTCGGGACCCGTTACGGTGGCGGCGGAAACGGAGGGCGGCGCGACATGCGAGCGGTGGGGCGGGTCGTGCGGACGGCCGGTGTCCTGTTCCTCCTGCTGCACCCGCCGCCCGGCCGGGCCGCCGGCACGACCGCTCCCGTCCCTGCCGTGGCCGACCTCGGGCCCGCCGTGGACGCGATCTTCGCGCGCTACACCGCCGACACGCCCGGCTGCGCCGTCGGCGTCAGCAAGGACGGGAAGGAGGTCCTGGGCCGCGCCTACGGATCCGCCGACCTCGAGCATGGGATCGCCAACACCCCGGACACGATCTTCGAGGCGGGCTCGGTGTCGAAGCAGTTCACCGCCGCCGCCATCCTGCTCCTGGCCCAGGCGGGCAAGCTCAAGCTCGACGATCCCGTCGACCAGTACGTCCCCGAGCTGCCCGACTACGGCACGCCCATCACCCTGCGCCATCTCCTCCATCACACCAGCGGCCTTCGCGACTGGGGCACCGTCACCTATGCCGCGGGCTGGCCGCGCGGCTCGCGCGTGCACACGCACGCGCACGTGCTCGACGTCGTCTCGCGCCAGAAGGCGCTCAACTTCCCGCCCGGGAGCGAATACAGCTACAGCAACACCGGCTACAACCTCCTCGCCATCATCGTGGAGCGCGTGAGCGGGAAGACGTTCGCCCACTACACGCGCGACGTGGTCTTCGAGCCGCTGGGGATGACGCACACGCAGTGGCGCGACGACTACACGCGGATCGTCAAGGGGCGCGCCATCGCCTACGGCAAGGCGCCGGACGGCTTCCACATGCAGATGCCGTTCGAGAACGTGCACGGCAACGGCGGGCTGCTGACCACGGTAGGCGACCTCCTGAAGTGGAACCGCAACTTCACCAGCGAGCGCGTGGGCGGCCGCGCCCTCGTCACGGAGCTGCAGCGGCGGGGGAGGCTGAGCGACGGGCTGGAGATCTCGTACGCCCGCGGGCTGGTGGTCTCACGCTACCGGGGCCTGCCCGAGGTCAGCCACTCCGGCTCGACCGCGGGCTATCGCGCGTTCCTGACCCGCTTCCCCGATCCCGCGCTCTCGGTGGCCGTCCTGTGCAACGACGGCAGCGCGGAGGCCAGCGATCTCGCCCACGGGGTGGCCGCCGCCTTCCTGGGCGACGCGCTCGCGCCGCTCGCGAGCCCTTCCCCGGCCGTGGTGGACGCCGCCGTCCTCGCCCGCTGGGCCGGGCTCTACCGCAACGTCCGCACCGGCGAGCCGCTGCGGGTGACGGTGGAGGGCGGCGCGCTGCGGGCCGAGGACCGCGGCCCCCTCGTGCCGCAGTCCGCATCGCTCTTCACGCTCGGCGACGGCTCCGTGCGCGTGCAGTTCCGCGGTGAAGGCGTCGGCCGATCCTTCGACATGATCGGGACGGATGGCGACACGACGCACTACGCGGTGTCCGCGCCCTTCACGCCCAGCGCGGCCGACCTCGCCCGCTACGAGGGCACCTACGTGAGCGACGAAGCGGAGGTCACGTACACGATCAAGGTCGAAAGCGGCGCGCTGTTCGCGCTCCGCCGGCCCGACGCGCGCTTCGCCCTCACGCCGTCCTACAAGGACGCGTTCACGAACGCGCAGCTCCCGCTGGTGCTGTTCCGCCGGGACGCGAAGACGGGGCAGGTCAACGGGCTCAGCCTGGGCCTGGGGAGAGTGAGGGACCTGAGGTTCAGGAAAACGGACGAGAGTAACGCGATCGACTCGGTTAACAGATAAGCGTTGTGGCCGGGTCGGCCTGCCATCAGGACTCGCCAGATGAGCCCGCGAGTTCTAGCCGCGCGCTAGATCCTCCACGACCCCCTCGAACGTGTGCAGCCCTGTCCGCTGCGCGATCCACTCCGCGGCCAACACGGATCCGAGCGCGAAACCTCGCCTGGTCCGTGCGCGGTGCTCCAGCAGCACCTCGTCCCCGCCGGAGTCGAAGCCCACGGTGTGCTCGCCGACGATGCCCCCCGCGCGCACGGCGGCCACGTGGAACTGACCGTCGGGGATCGCACCCGCGAACGAGGTGGCGGCCTGGCGGCGCGGGCCGGGCGCGGCTTCCAGGATCCTGGCCAGCGCGCGTGCCGTGCCCGACGGCGCGTCCTTCTTCTGGCGGTGGTGCTTCTCGAGGACGTAGGGGTCGTAGTCGGGAAAGCGCGCGAAGAGCTGCGCCGCGTCGCGCACGACCTTGTAGAACAGGTTCACCCCCAGCGAGAAGTTCGCGGCGTGGACGACGCCGCCCTTGGTCTGCTCGACCAGCTTCTTCAGGTCGGGGAGCTGCGCGTCCCACCCCGTCGTGCCGATCACGTAGCGCGCGCCCGCCTTCAAGGCGGCGGTCGCGTTCGTGATCACGGCGTCGGGCTGCGTGAAGTCGATGCCGACCGGACAGCCGGCGGGGAAGTCGGATCCCCGCAGCGTCATCACGGGCTCGTGCTGGCGGTCGCGCAGCACGGCCGCCACCTCGCGGCCCATCTTGCCGTAGCCCACCACCGCGACCCTCATCGGCGCTCCTCGAAGAACTCGTGGTGGAGCAGCCGCACGGCGCGCTCCGCATCCGCCTCCGCCACCACGAAGGAGAAGTTCACGTCGGACGCCCCGAACGAGATCATGACCACGTTCACTTCGCGCAGGGTCTGGAACACGCGCGCGGCCAGGCCGGGATGCCGGCAGAAGCCGCGGCCGACGACGCTGACGATGGCCATCCCGCGCAACACCTCGACCTCGCCCAGGCGGGCCAGCTCGTCTTCTACCGCCGGCACCGCCTCCGGATGGTCGACGGTGAGCGAGATGGAAACCTCGGAGGTGGCGATGAGGTCCACCGGCGTGCGATGGCGGTCGAAAACCTCGAACACGCGGGCCACGAAGCCGTAGGCCATCAGCATGCGCGGCTGGGCGATGAGGATGACGGCGATGCCCTTCTTGAAGGCGATGGCGCGCGGCTCGCCGCGCTCGTCACCCCCGAGGCGGCCCGCGATCAGCGTCCCCGGTGCGGACGGATTCAGGGAATTCAGGATGCGCACGGGGATCCCACGCTCGACCGCGGGCTTGATCGTGGCGGGATGGAGGACCTTGGCCCCGAAGTAGGCGAGCTCGGCCGCCTCGTCGAAGCTGACCTCCGGGATCACGCGCGCCGACGGCACCAGCCGCGGATCCACCGTCATCATGCCGTCCACGTCCGTCCAGATCTGGATCTCTTCCGCGTCCAGGGCGGCGCCGACCACCGCGGCCGACCAGTCGCTCCCGCCGCGGCCGAGGGTGGTGGCCACCCCTTTGCGGGTGCTGCCGACGAAGCCGGGCAGGACGGGCACCGTGCGCGCGTCGATCAGGGGTTGGACCATGCGCGCCGCCGCCACCCGCGTCTCGTCCAGCAAGGGCATGGCGCGGCCGAAGGTCTCGTCGGTGACGATCACGCCGCGCGCGTCCACTCCCTGGGCGGGGATGCCGGCCGCGTCCAGCGCCGCCGCCACCATCTCGTAGGAGAGCCGCTCGCCGATGCCCGAGATCGCGTCCAGCGTGCGCGCCGTCAGCTCGGCGAGGTGGTAGACGCCGGTGTACAGCGCCCGCAGCTCGCCGATGGTCGCATCGAGATGGCTCAGGAGCCGCTCCTGGGCGGGGCCGGGGGGGACGAGGTCGTGGATGGCGCGATGGTGCCGGTCGAGGACCTCGTAGACGACGCTCTCGTAGTCCGAGTCGCGGGCCAGCGCGAGCTGGGCGCCGCGCACCAGGGAATCGGTGACCTTCGAGAGCGCGGACACCACGACCACGGGGCTTCGGGCCAGGCGCTCGCGCACGCGCTCGGCCAGGGCGCGGATGCGCTCGGGGGACCCGACGGAGGTCCCCCCGAACTTCATGACGATCACGGCAGCAGGTCCCGGGCCTTGAGCAGCTCCGCGTTGAGGATGGCGACTCCGGCCGCGCCGCGGATGGTGTTGTGGACGAGGACCTCCAGCTTCAGGTCGAAGAGCTTGTCCGTGCGCACGCGGCCCACGCTCACCGCCATCCCGCCTTCGAGGTCACGGTCGAGGCGGGGTTGGGGCCGGTTCTCCTGAGGGA
>DASTLK010000269.1:0-12372 GCA_035715025.1 Vicinamibacteria bacterium | reverse complement strand
CACCCCGCTGGTCTCCGGATCGCGCGACCACAGCGAGTACTCGCTCTGCAGCGCGGCGACGGGATGGACGGCGTGCGCGCGACGGATCGTCTCCGGGCCCGCCTCCGAGAGGCCGATCGCGCGGACCTTGCCTTCGCGCACCAGCTCGGCCAGCGTGCCCGCGACCTCCTCGATGGGCACGCGGGGATCGACGCGATGCTGGTAGAAGAGGTCGATGCGCTCGATGCCGAGGCGCTTCCGGCTCTCGTCGCACACCTTGCGGATGTTCGCGGGCGAGCTGTCGGCCCCGGCCGTCGCCTTCGTCGCGGGATCGACCCGGAAGCCGAACTTGGTGGCCACCACGATGTCCTCGCGCCGCACCTCGCGCAGGAACCGGCCGAGCAGCCGCTCGTTGTCGAAGGGCCCGTAGATCTCCGCGGTGTCGAGGAAGGTGCCTCCGAGCTCGACGTACCGGTGCAGCACGCGCAGGGACTCCGACTCGTCGGCCGGGCCGTAGGCGTAGGACATGCCCATGCAGCCCAGGCCGATGGCCGAGACCTCGAGGCCGGACGCCCCCAGGCGCCGCCGCGGCAGACTCGTCGTTGGTGACGCGCTCATCGCTTCCTCCCTCCCGCCATCGTATCCGAGCGCTCGGATGCGGGCGCACCACACGTGCGGATCAGGCGGGCTATCCTGGATATGGTGGGATCGGGCGCGGCGCGGGAGGGTGGAATGAAGACAGGAACGATCCTCGTGACGGGCGCGACCGGGCACCAGGGCGGGGCGGTGGCGCGCGCCCTCCTGGCCGGCGGCCACAAGGTCCGCGCCATGACGCGCAAGCCCGACGGCGAGACCGCGCGAGCCCTCGCGGGCAAGGGCGCCGAGGTCGTTCGCGGAGACCTCGACGACGCGGCCTCCCTGGGCAACGCGCTAGCCGGAGCCTGGGGCGTGTTCGCGGTCCAGAACACGTGGGAGGCCGGCGTCGAGGGCGAGGAGCGGCAGGGCGTGCGCCTGGCCGAGCTGGCCCGCCGCGCGGACGTCCATCACTACGTCTACACTTCCGTGGCCTCGGCCCAGCGGGGGACGGGCATCCCGCACTTCGAGAACAAGTGGCGGGTCGAGCAGGCGGTGCGCGCGCTGTCCTTCCCGTCCTACGCGATCCTGCGCCCGGTCTTCTTCATGGAGAACTTCCAGACGCCGTTGCTCAAGCCGGGGCTGGACCAGGGCAAGCTCGCGCTCGCCCTGCGTGCGGACACGCCGCTGCAGATGATCGCCGTCGAGGACATCGGGGCCTACGGCCGGCTCGTCTTCGAAGCGGCCGAGCGGTTCAACCGGCGCGAGCTGGACATCGCGGGCGACGAGCTCACCATGCCGGAGGCGGCGCGCGTCCTCGGCGACGCGATGAAGAAGAAGCTCGAGTTCGTGCCCGTGCCGATCGAGGACGTCCGCAAGGGCAGCGCCGACTCCGCGCTGATGTTCGAATGGTTCGACCGCGTGGGATACGACGTGCACATCCGCTCGCGGTCTCGGGAGTGCGGCATCCCGCCCACGAGTCTGGCCAGCTGGGCGGCAGAGAAGCGCTGGAGCTGAGACGGGCTCAGCGGCTCGAGCGCGCCGGATCGCCGACGGCCTGGGTGGAGAACCGCACGTAGGGAAACACCTCGGGGATGTGGGAATCCCACGCCCCGTGCGGACTCCAGGCCCAGCCGCCCGGATCCTGCGAGGGCGGCGCTTCCTTGTACTGGTTGAAGCGCGTGAAATCGATGCGCCAGACGTCGCCGTCCTTCGGCGGGAGCGAGCGGCCGTCCGGGCGCGCCAGCTGAGTGAGGCCCGTCCAGGGGATGGCCAGCTCCACCGTCCATCCGCGGTCACGGTCCGCGTTGTTGTTGACGGTCCCGTCCACGTGCACGGCGGTCCTCAGCCCGGGGAGATCCCAGTTCCAGTAGCCGATGCGCGGCCCGCGGGGATGGTTCTTGAACCCGACGCCTTGGAATGGCCGCACGCCTTCCTTGCCGCGGGCGAACTCCGGCAGCGCGGCGTAACCGGCGCTTTCGTAGGCCTGCTCCCAGATGAAGAAGACCTCGTAGATCGTGCCCAGCGAGTTGATCTCGAACTCGTAGTAGGCGTCCTTGCCCGCGATGAACATCTCGACGTCGTTGTTCTTGTAGATGAGTGAGTCGCGCTCGGTGAGGTTGCCCTCGACGAAGGGCTCTTCGATCCAGTAGCCGACGTACAGGTTCGCGTCGTCCCAGAGGACGGCGGCCCGCGTGTCGTGGATCGTCCGCTCGCCGCGGACGAGGTCGGTGAAACGCGGGGACTTCTCGGCGGCGTTCCAATCCGCCTCGTCGAGCCGCCCGTCGAGGACGATCGGCGCGGTGGCGCGGCGCGCGGTGTAGTGGGCGATCCGGCTCTCGGGCCAGGGAAACGGCCACGTCTCGCTGGCGGCCACGGACGCCAGCGGCAGCAGCGCCATGATCAGCCCGCGCGCGGCGACGTTCATGCCTCGACCTCCCGGCGGCCCAGTCTACAGGAGCGCGCCGTCGGTCCGTTTTCCCACGGCCGTTGATTTCGCGGTGCCTCGTCCTCATCTCAGCGCCTGAGGTTTAACCTGGAATCAGGAGGTGGCCATGATCAGGAAGCTCTCATCCGGCGGGTATCGGCTTTATTCGCGCAAGACGGATCCGAAGACGGGGCGGCGCCGCAACCTCGGCACCTTCTCGTCGCTCACGGCGGCGAAGAAGCACGAGCGTGCCGTGCAGTTCTTCAAGCGCCACTGAACGGGCGGCCGGGCAACAAGGCGGATCGGCTCCCGGCGATCGAGCACCTCGCTCGCTGGACGAGGCGCAATTCGGACGGCGCCCTGATCGAGGAGTTCGAGCGGGAGACCCTTCCCCACGACCTGTCGGCAACCACGCGTGTCGCGAGATGGGCCTACGGTCAGGCCGAACGGTCGCGCGCCCAGCTCTGGGTGGCGGGACGCGACGGGCTGGAGTTCCTGCCTGCCAACTGGCGCTCCCGAGCCGGCTGGCCGGCGGAGTCCACCCGGCAGAGGTAGCTCTGAGCGGGCTCGGTGGGGGTCCTGGGTGTGGGTGCCTCTCGAGGCCGATGACTGTACTCAGATTGAGTACGCTGATTTCTTCGTTCCAGGCGTCACGCCAAGACCCCGTGGCGGCGCCGCAATCGCCCGCTGGGGCTTCAAGAGACGACTCTTGATGGCGCGGACGGTCGCCCAGGCCACGGGCCTCTCTAGGGGGCACATCATCGTACTCAGATTGAGTACAGTCAAATCCCTCGAGGCAAGTCCACCGGCGCGACTCGGCCGGGCCGTGCGCGGGCGCGATGAGGCGCACGCTCCCCTTCCGGGTTCGCGCGAAAGACTTTTTCGCCGCGAATGGACCCGGGGCTTCCCCACTCTCCGCTAGCATCGGCGCGGCTGGTCGCTCTCTCCCCTTCCGCCCTTCGCCGCCAATGGTGACGGCGTCGTTTGACTCGATCCTCAAACGAAAGGAGTAGGATTTCGCCATGGCGGACCAGCCCCTCACCCTCGGCGTCTTCGACCGCATGGCGCGCCGGTTCGACGCGACCGACCGCCGCTTCCACGAGCTCGACGCGCGGATCGATGCGCGCTTCGACCAGGCCTCCAGCCAGTTCGACGCGGTCCTTCATCGCCTGCTCGCCCTCAAGGACGAGGTCACCGCCATCAAGGAAGGACTCGCGCGCGTGGAGCGGGAGACGGAGGGGCTGGGGACCAGCATCCTCCGCTTGGACGAGCGCCTCCGCCGCGTCGAGAAGCGCCTCGACGACCTGGTCGCCGCGGAGCCGCGCCACGCGCTTCGCGCCGATGTCCAGGAGCTGAGGACGCGGGTCGAGACTCTCCAGGCGCGGATCGACTCTCTCGAAGGCCGGGTCGATCGATCGTAAAGGCACGGATCAGGAGGAAGCCATGCGGAAGACATCTCGACGCGCGTCTGGCCTGGCCGTGCTCGCGGTCCTGGCCGTTCTGCCCGTCGCCCGCGCCCAGACCCAGGTCGAGCCCGCCACCCTCGTCCTCCGCAACGGCCTCATCGCCACCGTCGACGACGCCAGGCCGCAGGCGCAGGCGTTGGCCGCGCGCGGCGACACGCTGGTGGCCGTAGGCTCGAACGAAGACATCGCGCGCTACGTCGGGCCCAAGACCCGCGTGATCGACCTGCAGGGTCGCCGCGCCGTGCCCGGGTTCATCGAGTCCCACGGCCACTTCACCGGCGTGGGTGACGCCCGCATCGTCCTGAACCTCACGCGCGTGAAGAACTGGGACGAGATCGTGGCCATGGTCAAAGACGCCGCGGGCAAGGCGCGGCCCGGAGAGTGGATGCGCGGGCGCGGCTGGCACCAGGAGAAGTGGGACCGCCGCCCCCAGCCCGCGGTGGAGGGCTTCCCCACGCACGCGTCCTTGAGCGCGGTTTCGCCGAACAACCCGGTCGTCCTCGAGCACGCGAGCGGCCACGCCTCCTTCGCCAACGCGAAGGCCATGGAGCTGGCGGGCGTCACCCGCGACACGAAGAGCCCGGCCGGGGGCGACATCTTGAAGGACGCCAAAGGCGAGCCGACCGGCCTCTTCCGCGAGACGGCCGACGGCCTGCTCGACCAGGCCTACACGCGGTCCCGCGCGAGCCTGACGCCGGAGCAGCGCGAGGCGTACGTCCGCCGGCAGCTCCAGCTCGCGGACGAGGAGGCGGTGTCCAAGGGCATCACCAGCTTCGAGGACGCGGGCTCCAGCTTCGAGACGATCGACGTCATGAAGAAGGTCGCGTCCGAGGGGAAGCTCGGGCTGCGCCTCTGGGTGATGATCCGCGACTCGAACGAGCGGATGACGCAGCGGCTGGCCGCCTACCGCCTCATCGACGGCTACGACAAGCACCTGACCGTCCGCGCGATCAAGCACACGCTGGACGGCGCGCTGGGCTCGCGCGGGGCGTGGCTGCTCGAGCCCTACTCGGACCTGCCCACGAGCACGGGTCTGGAGACGACGCCCCTGGCCACGGTGAAGGCGAGCGCGGAGCTGGCCATGCAGCATGGCTACCAGCTCTGCGTCCATGCCATCGGCGACCGCGCCAACCGCGAGACCCTGGACCTGTTCGAAGCGGCGATGAAGGCCCACCCCGACAAGAAGGACGTGCGCTGGCGCGTCGAGCACGCGCAGCACCTCAGCCTGGCCGACATCCCGCGCTTCGGCCGGCTCGGAGTGATCGCGTCCATGCAGGGGATCCACTGCACGTCGGACGCGGTCTTCGTGCCTGCCCGGCTGGACGCGAAGCGGTCGCAGGAAGGCGCCTACGTCTGGCAGAAGCTGATGAAGTCCGGAGCCGTGATCGCGAACGGCACCGACGCCCCGGTGGAGGACGTCGATCCCATCGCGAACTTCTACGCCACCGTGACGCGGCGGCTGGCCAACGGGTCGACCTTCTATCCCGACCAGCGCATGAGCCGCGAGGAGGCCCTGCGGTCCTACACACGCAACGGCGCCTATGCCGCCTTCCAGGAGGGCTCGAAGGGCTCGCTCACGGTGGGCAAGCTCGCCGACGTCACCGTCCTGTCCAAGGACATCCTGACCGTCCCCGACGACGAGATCCGCAGCGCCCGCGTGGACTACACGATCGTGGGCGGGAAGGTGCTCTACCCGATCGCGGAGAGGTAGCGCTCGCCTAGTTCTTGCCTTGGTCGTGGGGGACGGTGCAGGTGGCCGTTCCGGCAACCTCGTTGCCAGCCAGGTCCTCGGCCGTGACCGTCAGGTGGTAGACCCGTGACTTGCTGCCACCCGATCGCTCGGCACGCAGCTCGACGACCAGCCCGCCGTCCTCGTCCGCGGTGACGGCGACGTCGCTCGGGTCCATCGGCTCGTTGCTGGTCGCGTTCACCTGGAACGAGCCGCGGGCGATGCCCGACACGGCGTCGCTCGCGTGCAGGACCGCGACCTGTTGGAGCTTATGGTCCGGGGGCCAGAGCGTGCACCCCTCCGAGGGCAGCCCGTTCAGGACCGGCGGCGTGCCGTCGATCTTGACGTCGAGGGTGCGGGCCGTCTCCTCGTTGTCCGCGGCGTCGGTCGCGAAGTAGCTGACCGTCGTGACCCCCTCTGCGGCGACGCCGACCGGCGCGGAGTGTCCGGGCACGACCGTCTCGGCGCCCGTCTGCGCACCGGCCAGGGAGTACTGGAGCTGGTCGACCCATCCCGCCGGCGTGTCGATCAGGCCGCTCGCCAGGTCGGTCGCCTCGAGGTGCACGGTGACGGCGGCCTGGTTCCAGCCGTTCGCGTTCGGCGGCGGGTCGACGGTGGCCGTGGTGACCGGATCGACGGCGTCCGAGTACACCGCGAAGTTGCTCGCCTCCATGCGTGGCGGGGTCTCCGCGGGCACGTTCACGAGCTTGCGCACGTGCGTCACCGGGTCCTCGACCGCCATCGTGGCGGAGCCGCCGCCGTCCAGGTTGAAGGCGTTCCAGACGCCGTAGTCGTTCTTGAGCAGGTCGGCCACCTCCCCTCCCTGCATGCCGTGTCCGCCATTCGTGCCGTCGACCGTGAACAGGACCAGCGTCCGGGCATCCTCGGTTATCCCGATGGCCGTGCGCGCGTTGCTCAGGTCGTACCAGTGCCGTCCGGCGCGCGTGTACGTGAGCGGCAGCGGACCGAGGGGCGGAACCGGGCCGGGGGTCAACAGCTCGTCGGGGTGCGTGGCGTCCGTGTACTCCGGGATCGTCTTGACGCCGTCCGTGAGGATCTGGCTGGAGCCCGCAACGGCGTTCCACAGCTCCACGTCCTCCAGGACGTGCATCCCATCCGCGAAGGCGGGATCGCGATGGACGATGCTGGCCTGGTTCGACTTGTCGATGTTGAGGCCAGGGGCGTTGGCGACGATGGCGTAGCTCTGGACGGGCGACGTCTCGAAGCCCGAGTAGACCCTCCCGCGCGAGGCGGCGAGGCCGATCACGTACGCGTACCCGCCCTGGGTCGATCCGCCAGGCACGGGGAACGGCGCGAAGAAGTGCACGTTGACCGCCGCCTGCGCGTGCGCGGTGCCGAGGAAGTCGAGGGTCCGCTGCCTGACGACCTCGAAGGGAACGCTCGGCCAGTTCGGGGTCGTGGAGCCGGGCGCGACGGCCGGCAGGTTCTCTCCGGGAGGCGTCAGCTTGAAGTGGACCCCGGGCACCGTCAGATCCACGAGCAGGATGTTCATCCGCGCCAGGCGCGGGTTCGGCGTCGGCGCGGGACACCCCGGGCACTGGAACGGCGGGTACTGCTCCGTTCGCTTGATGTGCGTGATGCCCGGGAACAGCGGACTGACCACGGTCTGCGCCTCGACTCCCGTCCAGCTCACGAGGGCCAGGGCCGTAGCGAGGAATAAACGGGCAGCTGGGTAGGACATAACGGGTCACACCCTATCGCTCCTGCTCGCGCTGCGTCAAGGCAGGAGTCTGGCGGTAACATCCGCGCGGTGAAGCTCGAGGGTCGAGTGGCGGTCGCGATCGACGAGGGCCGGGCGTCTCTTCTCGCGCGAGAGCTCTACGGATTCGAGGCCACCGCGCGGGCCCTGCCCGGCGAGTACGACGACAACTTCCACCTCGTCGCGCCCGACGGAAGCCAGCGCGTGCTCAAGGTCATGCACCCGGCGCGCGAGCGCTCGCTGATCGACCTGCAGTGCGCGGCGCTCGAACACGTCGCCTTACGCGCGCCGCACCTCGAGCTTCCCCGCGTCTGCCGGACGCGCGAGGGCGCCACCGTCGCCGTCGCCGACGACGGCGACGCGTGGCGCCTGGTCTGGATGCTCACGTGGGTCCCGGGGCGGCCGCTGGCGCAGGCGCGGCCGCACAACGCGGACCTCCTCGCCGGGGTGGGCCGGCTGCTCGGGGAGATGGACCGGGCGCTCCTGGACTTCTCCCATCCGGAGGCGGAGCGGCCGGACCTCAAGTGGGACCTGAGCCACGCGGGCTGGATCCGCGACGCGATACCCCTGGTCGCGGACGCGCGGCGGCGCCTGTGGGTCGAGCTCGCCCTCGCGCGGTTCGAGGCCGAGGCCGTGCCCGCCCTCCCCCGCCTGCGCCGCAGCGTGATCCACGGCGACGCGAACGACTACAACGTCATCGTCGGCGATCCGCTCTCCCGGCCGCGGCCGGTCAGCGTCATCGACCTGGGCGACATGCACCGCGGGCTGACGGTCGCCGAGCCCGCGATCGCCGCGGTCTATGCGCTCCTGGGAAAGCCGGATCCGCTGGGCGCGGCGTCTGCTGTCATTCGCGGCTACCACGGAGCGTGCGCTCTCGACGAGACGGAGATCGCCCTCCTGCACACCCTGATCGCCGCGCGGCTCGCCGTCAGCGTCGCGAACTCGGCGCAGATGAAGACGACGTCCGCCGACCCCTACGTGACCATCAGCGAAGAGCCGGCCTGGGAGGCGCTGGAGCGCTGGCTCGGAATTCATCCGCGGCTGGCTCATTACGGGTTCCGCGAGGCCTGCGGGTTGCCGCCCGTGCCGCATGCCGCGCGCGCGGTGGCCTGGCTCGCGGCGCAGGACGCCGCCCCGGTGCTGGCGGGGATCGACCTCCGGAACGCGCCGAGCCTCGTGCTGGACCTGGGCGTGTCCAGCCGGCTCCTCGGCGCCGATCCCGCCGCCGCCGAGACGGAATCGCTCACGCGCACGATCTTCCGCGCCATGGAACGTACGGGCGTGGGGGTCGCCGTCGGCCGCTACGACGAGCCACGCCTGTTGTACTCGTCGGATCTCTTCGGAAGCGGTCCGGCCATCGAGGAGCGCCGGACCGTCCATCTCGGGGTCGACCTCTTCCTCGCTCCCGGCACGCCCGTTCATGCACCGCTGGACGCCGTCGTTCATATCCGCGCGCACAACCGCGCGCCGCTCGACTACGGGCCGCTGGTGATCCTGCGCCATTCGACCGGCGAAGACGCGTTCTTCACGCTGTACGGCCACCTGAGCGCGGACAGCCTCGAGGGCCTCCCCGTCGGGCAGCGCGTCCGGCGCGGCGAGCCATTCGCGCGGGTGGGCACGCGGGACGAGAACGGCGGCTGGCCGCCCCACGTCCACGTCCAGGTGATCCTCGACCTGCTGGGGCGGGACGCGGACTTCCCCGGCGTCGCGCCCGCGAGCGAGCGAGCCCTGTGGACGAGCCTCTCCCCCGACCCGAACCTGCTCCTCGGCATCCCGACCGGGCGCTTCCCCGCTCGCGAGGCCTCGAGCGACGCCGCGCTCGTGGCGCGTCGCGAGCGCATCGGGCCCAGCGTACGGCTCTCCTATGGCCGGCCGGTCAAGGTCGTGCGCGGCTTCATGCAGCACCTCTACGACGAGACCGGACGCGCCTTCCTCGACGTCTACAACAACGTGCCCCTCGTCGGCCACAGCCACCCGCGCGTGGTGCGCGCGGTGCAGGAGCAGATCGGCCTGCTCAACACGAACACGCGCTACCTGCACGACGGCATCGCGGCGTACGCGGAGCGCCTGACCCGTCTCCTGCCTTCGCCGTTGCGCGTCTGCTACTTCGTGAACTCGGGGAGCGAGGCCAACGAGCTCGCGCTGCGCCTGGCCCGGACCGCCACCGGGCGCGAGGACGTGATCGTGCTCGAGCACAGCTATCACGGCCACACGTCCACGCTCGTCGACGTCAGCCCCTACAAGTTCGACGGCCCCGGCGGGCGCGGGCGCAAGCCCTGGGTCCACGTCGCGCCCTTGCCGGACGGCTATCGCGGACCCTACCGCCGCTCGGACCCGGCGGCCGGCCGCCGGTACGCGGACGAGGTCGGGGCGATCGTCGATCGGATGCGGGCGGAAGGCCGCGTCCTCGCCGCCTTCCTGGCCGAGTCGATGCCCAGCACGGCCGGCCAGATCGTGTTCCCCCCCGGCTACCTGTCCGAGGCCTACCGGCACGTGCGCGCGGCGGGAGGCCTGTGCATCGCGGACGAGGTCCAGACGGGCTTCGGCCGGATGGGCGCGCACTTCTGGGGGTTCGAGACGCAGGGCGTGGTGCCGGACATCCTCGTGCTCGGCAAGCCCATCGGCAACGGGTTTCCTTTGGGGGCAGTGATCACCACCCGCGAGATCGCGGCCGCCTTCGACAACGGCATGGAGTTCTTCAGCACGTTCGGCGGCAACCCCGTGGCCTGCGCCGCGGGCCTGGCCGTGCTCGACGTGCTCGAGGACGAGGGCCTCCCGGCCCGCGCCCGCCGCGTGGGCGAGCATCTTCTCGGGGCGCTCCGCTCGCTACAGGAGCGCCGTCCGCTGGTCGGCGACGTGCGCGGGGCGGGCCTGTTCCTCGGGGTCGAGCTCGTTCGCGACCGCACGACGCTGGAGCCGGCCACCCACGAGGCCGCCTACGTCGTCGAGCGGCTCCGCGAGCGCGGCGTGCTCACCGGCACCGACGGTCCCTTCCACAACGTAATCAAGCTGCGCCCGCCGCTGGTCTTCTCCGAGGACGACGCGGACCTGTTCGTGGGCCGGTTCGACGAGGTGCTGGCGGAGGACGGGGCGTCGGGCTGAGCCGGTCGACTCGCTGGGCGGTT
Source organism: Vicinamibacteria bacterium (assembly GCA_035715025.1). GTDB lineage: Bacteria > Acidobacteriota > Vicinamibacteria > Fen-336 > Fen-336 > AA29. The sequence continues at coordinate 1,853 of DASTLK010000269.1, read as the reverse complement.
CCGCGGGGCCGATCCCTCTTTTCGTTCCATGACTGTACTCAGATCGAGTACGGTCGTGGCCATGGTCACGGCCTCTCTCCAGGACCCTCGTATGGCCGCCGCAGTCGTCCGCGAGGCGCGAACGCCGCTTGCCGCGAATACAATCCGCCTCACCCGTGATGCCGATGAGATCTCTCGCTGGCCTGGCCCTCCTCCTCGGCGCCACGCGCGCTGTCGCCGCCCCCGCGCCGGTGACGGCAAGGGAGCGGCCCAACATCGTCTTCATCCTGGCCGACGACCTCGGCTACGGAGACCTCGGCGCCTACGGCCAGACGAAGATCCGCACTCCCCGCCTCGACCGCATGGCGAGGGAAGGGACGCGGTTCACGCAGTTCTACGCGGGCAGCCCGGTGTGTGCCCCCTCCCGCAGCACGCTGATGACGGGCCAGCACACCGGGCACACGTACATCCGCGGGAACAAGGAGCAGCCCGCGGGTCAGGAGCCGCTGCCCGACGCCGTGACCACGGTGGCCGACGTGCTGAAGCGGGCCGGGTACACCACGGGGATCTTCGGCAAGTGGGGACTGGGAGGGCCGGACACGGAGGGCACGCCGTCACGCCACGGCTTCGACGAGTTCTTCGGTTACTACGACCAGCGCCGGGCCCACTTCTACTACCCGGAGTACCTGCATCGAAACGGAGAGAAGGTCCCGCTGCCCAACCGGGTGCGCGAGGAGCCGCGCAGCCCGGGCGCCGGTCCCGCCGTGGTCAGGGGGCGGTACAGCCACGACGCGATCGCGGAGGAAGCGCTGGCCTTCCTGGACCGGCACCGCGGGGAGCCGTTCTTTCTCTACCTCCCTTTCACGATCCCGCATGCGGAGCTGCAGGCGCCGGACGATGCCTACGGCCCGTACGTGGAAAACGGCCGCAGCATCTTCCCCGAGACGCCGTTCGCGGAGGACCACTACGGCGCCCAGGCGATGCCGCACGCGACCTACGCGGCCATGGTCTCGCGGCTGGATCGCGACGTGGGGCGGATCCTGGACAAGCTCGGCGAGCTGGGGCTCGACCGCCGCACGATCGTGCTGTTCACCAGCGACAACGGCCCGAGCGTGGAAGGCGGGAGCGATCCGGAGTTCTTCGACAGCAACGGGCCCTTCCGCGGGGTCAAGCGCGACGTCTACGAGGGCGGGATCCGGGTGCCCATGATCGCGTGGGGGCCTGGACGCATCCCGCCCGGGCGCACGTCGGACCAGGTCTGGGCGATGTGGGACGTGCTCCCCACCTTCGCCGAGCTGGCCGGCGCGAAGGCGCCCGCCGGCATCGACGGCATCTCGATGGTGCCGTCGCTGAGCGGGCGCGGCCGGCAGCGGCAGCACGCCTCGCTCTACTGGGAGTTCTACGAGCAGGGCAGCAAGCAGGCGGCGCGGATGGGGCGCTGGAAGGGCGTGCGCCAGCCCATGCTCACCGGGAAGCTGGAGGTCTACGACCTCCTCACGGATCCGGGCGAGACGCGCGACGTCGCGGCCGGGAATCCCGGAGTGGCCGCGCGCCTGGCCCGCCGTCTCGACCAGGCGCATACGCCGTCCGCTCCTTGGAGCGCGACGCCTTGACCGTGGAGTGGCGATGAGCAAGCCCCACGCCGTCGATGTCCTCGTCTGCGGCGCCGGTCCCACCGGCCTCGTGCTCGCCCTGCGCCTCGTCCGCTCCGGCGTGCGCGTGCGCATCATCGATGCCGTGGCGGAGCCGGGCACGACGTCGCGCGCGCTGGTCGTGCACGCGCGTACGCTCGAGTTCTACCGGCAGATGGGCCTGGCCGACGCGTTCCTGGCCGAGGGGCTCCGCTTCGCGGCGGTGAACATGTGGGTCCGCGG
>DASTLK010000268.1:0-5046 GCA_035715025.1 Vicinamibacteria bacterium | reverse complement strand
GAGGGTGAGGTTGCGGCGGCCGCGTTCTCGGCGGCGATGACGGGGGCACCGGGGGACCCGAGCCGCCACGCGGCCACGGCCACGAGCAGCGCCACCAGGACCTTCAAGCGCATCTATTCCTCCGCGGAATGGGTGTAGCGGATGACACCTCTCCCCCACCAGGGTCGGGGGCGGTGAAGTGATCCGAGGGCTGCGACGCTACGCCCGCGGGGGCGGACTGTCAAAGGGAGCGAGTGGGCGGGCGAGCCGGCCTTCAGAGCACGTCGCGCGCGATGTCCTGATAGCTCTCTGGCCGCCGGTCCCGATAGAACTGCCAGTGGGCGCGCACCTTGTCGATGAGGTCGAGGTCGAGGTCGGCGACCACCAGCTCGTCCTTGTCCCGGCTTCCGATGGCCAGGATCTCGCCGTAGGGGTTGCAGAAGTAGGAGCTGCCGTAGAACTCGCCGAAGTTCCAGGGCGCCTCGCGCCCCACCCGATTGTTCGTTCCGACGAAATACCCGTTCGCGATGGCCATCGAGGTCTGCTCGATCTTCCACAGGTTGTCGGAATGGCCGGACGTGGTCGCCGAGGGCACGAAGACGATCTCCGCGCCGTGCAGGCCGAGCACGCGTCCGCCCTCCGGGAAGTGCCGGTCGTAGCAGATGTAGACGCCGATGGTCGCGTAGCGCGTCTTGAAGACGGGATAGCCCAGGTTGCCCGGCTTGAAGTAGAACTTCTCCCAGAACGCGGGCAGGCAATGCGGGATGTGGTTCTTGCGGTACTTGCCCACGTAGGTGCCGTCGGCATCGAGGACGGCGGCCGTGTTGTAGTAGACGCCCTTGGCCTCTTCCTCGTAGACCGGCACCACCATCGCCATGGCGTGCTTCTTCGCGATCTCCTGCATGAGACGGATGGTCGGCCCGTCGGGCACCCGCTCCGTGAATTGGTACCAGCGCGGATCCTGCTCGGCCGCGAAATAGGGACCGTAGAACAGCTCCTGCAGGCAGAGGATCTGGACGCCGCGAGAAGCGGCCTGGTCGATGAGGGGGAGATGCTTGGCGATCATCGCCTCGCGCACGTCGGCCAGGCTGGCCTTGTCGGGAGCGAGGACGTTGCTGGCCTGGATGAGACCGCAGCGGACGAGGCGTGGCATGCGGGCGATTAGATCATGCCGCCGGGGGCCGCGGCCAGGGTCCGCGGGTCAGACCGTGTGCAGCATGGCCCGGGCCGCGGCGGCCTCCACGGGCGGCGCGAACAGGTAGCCCTGGCCGTGGTCGCACCCCATCTCGCGCAGCTCGGCGAGCTGGCTGGGCGTCTCGACTCCCTCCGCGATCACCTCGAGGTCGAGGCTGTGCCCGAGACCCACGATGGTGCGCACGATCTCCGTCTTGTGCGGATGCCCCCCGTGGGTGCGCAGGAAGGAGCGGTCGATCTTCAGGGTATCGACGGGCAGGCGATCCAGATGGCTGAGCGACGAGTGCCCGGTCCCGAAATCGTCGATGCTGACGCCGAGGTCGAGCGCGCGCAGGCCGGCCAGGCATCCGCGTGTCGATTCCGTGTCCGCCATGATCACGTTCTCGGTCACTTCGAGGTCGAGCTCGTGACCCTCCAGCCCTTCCGCCTCCAGCATGCGGCCGACGTCGCTCACGAGGTCGCATTCGGTGAGCTGGCGGCCGGAGAGGTTCAGGCTCATGGTGGGGAGCGGCGCGTGCCCGTTCCCTTCCCGCCATTCGCGCATCTGCCGGCAGCCTTCCTGGAGCGCCCATTGGCCGATGGGAAGGATGAGCCCGGTTTCCTCGGCCAGCGGTATGAAGTCGTCGGGCATGACCAGGCCGCGGTCGGGATGCTCCCAGCGCAGCAGTCCCTCGAACGCGGCCAGGCGGCCGGTGGCCAGCGAGATGATGGGCTGATAGTGGAGGCGGAACTCCGCGCGCTCGATGGCGCGGCGCAGCTCGGTCTCCAGGCGCAGGCGGGCCAGGGCACGCGCGTGCATGCCGTCGTCGAAGACCTGGAAGGCGGCGGGGCCCTGCAGCTTCGCGCGGTGCATGGCGGCATGCGCGTCGCGCAGCAGCGCCTCCGCTTGCGTGTAGGCCGGGGAGGCGGGGGCGATCCCGATGGTGGCGGAGGTGAAGACCTCCTGCCCGCGCACGGTCACCGGGCGGGAGAGGGCGGCCCGGAAGCGGTCGGCCACGCGGACGAGGTCGTCCGGCTCGCCGAGGTCGTCCACGAGCACGCTGAACTGATCGGCGCCGAGGTGGGCAAGCGTGTCCTGGGGCCGCACGCACGGCGCGAGGCGCCCGGCGACGGCGGCGAGGAAGTCGTCCCCGGCGAGGTGTCCGAGGCTGTCGTTGACGCCCTTGAACCGGTCCAGGTCGAGGACGAGGATCCCGAAGGAGTGGTCGCAGTGGCGTCGCGCGCGCGCCATGGCCTGCCGGACGCGGTCGAGGAACAGGGTGCGGTTGGGCAGGCCGGTGATGGGGTCGTGCAGCACGGCGTGACGCAGTTTCTCCTCCGCCCGTCGGCGGTCGGTGACGTCGAGGACCACCGCGCGCGCGCCCGTGCGGCCACCGCGGCCCGGCCAGGGATCGGCGAATCCGTTGAAGAGACGGCCGCGCCAGAGGAGCTCGAACTCGGTCGGCTCGCCGGCCCGCGCACGGTGATGCGCGTCCATCGCGGTGATGTAACCGAGACCCAGCATTTCGTGCAGGGGACGGCCGACGAAGGATCCGCCGTCCACGTAGATCTTCGGGAGCGCGCCGCCTCGGAACGAGGTGAGCCGCAAGTCGTGGTCGGTGGACCAGGCGGCCGCGGGAAGGCGATCGAGGGCCGCGGTCAGGAACGAATCGGCCTCGCGGCCGGCGAGCGGGTTGCGCAGGCCGATGGTGCTGGGGCTCAGCACGCGCAGGATGTTGGCCCAGCCCAGTTCCATGATCCCTCCGGTGCTGGAGGCGCCCGCGACGCCGCCAGCGTGGCTCCTGGCGGCCCGGCTGACCCCGTGCGGAGTGTGGACTGGGGCCCCGCGGCTCTGCGTCCCCGGGTTGCCCCGGGTTTGCTCTGGGCAGGAGGGCAGACCGGCCCGTCCGGTCTCACCGACAAAAGTAGTACACAAGGGTGGGCAAAGCGCGTGACCGACGTCACACGCTGAACGATTTACGGGAGATCGGCCATGCGCCGCCAGAGGACGGGAGCGGCGTCACGCGCCCGCGCGAAGGCTGCGCGCGCGTCGACACCCACGATCCGGCGGTCACTCACCACCCAGCGGCCGGCGACCAGGACCGAGCGCACGTGGCTGCGGTCCACGCCGAACAGGACGTGGCCGGCCAGGTTGTCCGCGGTCAGCGGCGTCGGGGGACGATAGTCGAGCACGACGAGGTCCGCGGGGCCGCCCACGTCGAGCTTGCCGAACGGGATCCCGAAGAGGGCGGCGGCCAGGCGATGTCCTCCGGCCAACATCTCGAGGGCGGCGCCGTAGGCGTCTTCGCGGCCGGCCTCGCGCATCTTCAGGAACGCCGCGCGGGCCTCCGCCATCAGGTCCTCGTCCATGCCGTCCGTGCCCAGGGCGGCCCGGCGCATGGCCCCCACCGGCGCGTGGCCCACGGTGTTGTTCATGTTCGATCGCGGGTTGTGCGCGATCCACGCGCCCTTGGTGTGCGCGTCCTGGACCTCGTCGGGACCCAGATGGACGCAGTGCGCGAGGAGCGCGCGGGCCGCGATGAGCCCGTGGCGGTCGAAGCGGTCGGAGACCGAGCAGCCGTAACGGTCGCGCGCGTCCGTCACGTCCGCCCGGTCCTCGGCCACGTGCACGTGGAGGCTGCTGCCCGTGTCGCGCACGGCCTGGGCGAGCCGGCCCAGGCTCTCGTCGGAGAGGGTGAAGCTGGCATGGCCGCCGACCATCCCGCGCGTGAGCGCCGTCTGGTGGTGGTGCTGGAAGGCGACGTTCTCCTCCACCCCGGCGTCGCGCCCCGCGGATCCGTTGCGGTCCGTGACCTCGTAGCACAGCACCGAGCGCAGGCCGACGGACTCGATCGCGCGCTTGAGGCAGGCCAGGGATCCGCGGATGAACGACGGCGAGGAGTGATGGTCGATGAGGACGGTCGTGCCGGAAAGGGCGGCCTCGATGGCTCCGACCAGGCCAGAAAGGGCGACCGTCTCCTCGTCCAGGGCGCGATCCAGCCGCCACCACACGCGCTGGAGGATCTCGCGGAAGTTGCGGGGATGGACGGCCGGCCCGGGAAGGCCGCGCGCCAGCGCGCTGTAGAGATGCGTGTGCGCGTTGACGAACCCGGGCATCACCAGCGCGCCGTCCAGGTCGAGGACTTCCTCGGACGGCTGCGGCGCCAGCCCCGGCGCGCGCTCGACGATGCGGTCGCCGCCCACCCGGAGGTCGGCCGCCGCGACCGCCGGCGGGTCCAGCGTGGCCAGGGTCGCGTTTGCAAGGAGCATGGGGACGGTTCGATTCTAATCGCGCGCCCAGTTCTCCGGGTCGCCTTGCTAGACGGGGCGGTCGCGCAGATGCGCGTCCAGCTGCGCGTCGTCCGGAGGAAGGTCGAACGGCGCTCCCGCCACGCGGATGGCCGTGCGGACGTCCTTGAGCCCGCTCCCCGTCACCACCGCGAGGGCGGTCTGGCGGCGGCCCACGATGCCGTCGCGCACGGCCTGCCGGAGACCGGCGAGGCCGGCCACGCCCGCCGGCTCCCCGAACACGCCCGCGCGCCGGCCCGTCTCGCGCATGGCCTCGAGGATGGCGTCGTCGGGGACGGCCACCAGCGCGCCGCCCGACGCGCGCACCGCCCGCAGGGCCTTCCGCCAGTTGCGGGGATGGCCCACGCAGATGCTGTCGGCGATCGTCTTCGCGGCGCCGGGAACGAGATCACCACCGGCCTCGAAGGCGTCGACGAGGGGACGCGCGCCCTGGGCCTGCACCCCGAGCATCCGCGGCACGCGCGGAATGAACCCCAGCGCGTGCATTTCCTGCAGTCCCTTCCAGGTCCCGGCCAGCGTGCAGCCGTCTCCCACCGACACTGCCACCCAGTCCGGGACCTCCGTCCCCATCTGCTCGCCGATCTC
>DASTLK010000267.1:0-10496 GCA_035715025.1 Vicinamibacteria bacterium | reverse complement strand
TGAGACGCGGTGACCCTCGTCTCGTCCGACGATCCCGCCCTCCTGCCCGTCGCCCTCAAGGCGGTCGGCGGGGGCGCATGACGGTTCGCGACGCCGCCTGGCGCGGGCTCGCCGGCTTCGTGCTCGTGGTGTCCGGCGGTGCGCTCTGGCTGGGAGGCGCGGGGTCCTTGCAGGCCGCGCAGCGGATGGAGGCGGTGTCCCTGGGCCGGGGAGAGCCGGCGCCCTACGTGTGCTCTTTCAGGCGCCAGACCGGCCAGCCCTGCCTGGGCTGCGGCGGAACGGAGGCGTTCGGCGACGCGTCGCGGGGCCGCTTCGGCGCGGCCGCCGCCGCCAATCCGCTCGGCGCTTTCACGGGCCTGGCCGCGTGGGCCCTGGCCGCGGCCAGCCTGCTGACCCTGACGGGGGCGGGCGTGGAATGGCTGCGCCGGATGGGAGCCGTCGTGCTCGTCCTGCTGCCGGTCGCGTTCGTGGTCAATGCAGTCGTGTGGTGGATGTCGCTGCCTCCGGGCGCGCTGCGCTAGGCGTGCCGGGTGGCTCGTTCGATCTTGCGAAGACGCAACGCATGAGGGGGAGAACCGATGACGGATCGTGACCTGCAGCAGAAGCGCTACATCGCCGCCGGCATCGACATCGCCGTGTTCATCGCGATCGGCATCGTCTTCGCCATCGTGGGCGCCATACTGGGGTTCGTCTTCACGAGCGCCACCTCCAGCTCGATGGTGGGTGTCTACCTGCCGCGGGTGATCAGCTTCCTGGGGGCGCTGGTGACCCTGGCCTACATCCTGGGCCGCGATCTCACCGCGGGCGATCGGAGCATCGGCAAGGCGCTCCAGAACATCCGCGTGGTCACGGTGACGGGGACGCCCATCGGGTTCATGGAGTCCGCGAAGCGGAACGGCATCTTCGCCATCGGCGCCGCCTGCGGGGTCATCTCCGCCACCCTCGGACTCGTGCCGTGCCTCGGAGACGCGGTGAGGTGCCTGCTGCTGCCGGTGTGGGTCCTCGGCCTCCTGATCGGGCTGGCCGCGGCCATCTACGAGCTGATCCAGATCACGCAGCGCTCGGACGGCGTCCGCTACGGGGATCAGATCGCCGGCACGCGCGTGGTGCGCTAGCGCGACGACTCGACGGGCGCTTGATCCTGGCCGCCGGCGGTGGCGTGCGTCACCCATAGCGGGGCCTGTGTCGCTGCAGGCCATTTCGGGATGAGGCGCGACACCGGAGCGTAGGCGCGCACTGGACCCGCGGTAATGAGCTCCAGCGCGCCGGAGCGTCCCCGCGAGGGTGACCACGCCGACACCGGCGGCCAGGATCAGGCGCATTGCGGGTGCCGTGCCATCTCACTTCGCGAAGGACGGAGGTTAGACGGCGGGGGCGATGACGCGGTCGTACGCGTACGCGAGCATGAGGCCGGCGAGGGGAATGGTCGCGATGGCCCCGATTCCGCACGCGATGGCACCCGAGGCGCCGACCAGCCCCGCCACCAGCGTGTACAACGTCCAGGGCCCCCAGTTGGGCCAGATCCGGGCGATGCACACGTCCTTCGCGCGCCTCCAGTCCATCCCCTTCTCGAGGATCAGCGCGGTCCCGGGGAAGAAGACGGCATGGCTCACGTAGACGCCGACGCAACAGGCGAGCAGCCCCGCGATCTGCAGGAGGCCCATCACGATGTGGTCCACGGGAGCCTTGAGCCCGATGAATCCATCCTCGGGCTCCGGCGTCTGGCCGCGCAGCGCTTTCAGGCTGACCCGAAAGAGGCCGGCCATGGCCAGCCCGCCGCCCACGAAGGGGATGAGGCCGAGGAGCAGAGCGCACAGGGTCGCGACGAGGATCGCCGCGTAGTCCTTCTTGAAGACAGCCCAGGCGGCGTCGAGCGCCTCTCCGATGGGAGGTGGGTTCACGCCTTCCCCTGCTCGACGAGCACGCGGCCCGTTCCTTCGAGCCGGATGACGGGGCCGGGGCGCGCACCGGCCGACGGAGCCATAACCGCGTAGATCTGCTGGTCGTCGATGATCTGCGCCGTCAGCCCTCCACTCCAGGTGATCACCGACGACGCGGGCACGGAGACGGGCAGGTCGGGCGTCACGGGAAGGGCGAGGGGCTTGCTCGCCACCGAGAGCGCGACCATGCCGCTTCCCTCGAGGGCCAGCACTTCGAGCCCCGAGGTCTCCGCGCCCACCGGGATGTACCGGGGCGTGAGGCTCTCCTCGCAGGCGAGGAGGTGTCCGGGCTCGATGAAGACCGACTCGTCCTGGACCTGCATGAACGTCACCTCGCGGTCCTTGTCGGTCAGGATCACCTTGCCGGTACCGGTGATGATGACGAGGGCGGGCTGCCCGCCCGGCCGGCGGTCCTTCACCCAGAAGGTCAGGTTTCCGCCGTACGAGTAGATCGTGCCCTGCTTGATGAAGACCTTTCCCGAGAACTCGATCTCCATGAGGTTGTTCTCGAGGAAGCGGAAGCTCTCGGGGCGGCGGGGCGGCAGCGTGTGCTCGCTCGGCGGCGCGTCGGACGAGGCCGAGCCGTCGCCGACGGCCGGGGACCGGGCCGAGGTGAGTCCCGGCGGCAGGCGGAAGCGCGCGGTGTCGGTGTCGACCTTGCGCCGCGGGGCGTTCGGGGAGAGCAGGATGTCGCTCACCGGACGTAGCGTCCGGTTGGGCGGCAGGGTGTATTCCATCTCCTCCAGCCCGCGCGCCACGTCCTTGGCCAGGAATTCCGCCGTGTCATCCGGCTTGACCTTCGCCCCCGGGCGGCCCAGCACCGGCTTCGTGTCGCCCGACGCCGCGGGCGACTTCGCAGACGTCCCCGGCCGGCCGGCCGCGATCTTGTCCTCGACGCGGCGCACCATGAGGTTCGCGCCGGCTTGACGGTATTGGTAGATCGCGTCCTGGAACCGGTGCAGCCGCTCGTAGATGGACCCGAGGTAGAAGTTGATCTTGGGGTTGTCCCGGTTGAGCTCCAGGGCCTTCAAGAAGGCCGTCTCCGCCTCCTCGAGGCGCCCGAGCTTGAAGCAGATGAGACCGAGGTTGTAGAAGAGGGTGTGGGCCTCGGGGCTTTCCGCGGCCAGCTTGCGGTAGACCTCCTCGGCCTTCTCGTACTTGTCCTGCTTGAAATAGACGAGGCCCAGGAGGTTCAACACCTTCTGGTCGCGCGGGCGCAGCAGGTACGCCTCTTCGAGCTCGCGCTCCGCCTCCTCGTAGCGCTTCTCGTCATACAAGGCCTTGCCCTTGTTGAAGTGCTTGAGGAAGAGACCCTGGTCGAAAGGCGCCCTCGGAGAGGGATCGCGCATATGGCGGGCTAGTCTAACTCACTCGCCTTGGACACGCTCCTAGTCGAGAGCGCGGATCGTCGCGTAGGCGATCCCCTCCGCGGGCGGCTCCTGCCCGACGTGGGTCACTCCGGACGCGTCCTTCCAGCGATAGTACGTGTGCGGCCGTGCGGGCGTGAGCTTCCCCGGCCGCTTGGTCGCGGTGGCGGTGGTGGCGGCCGCGACCGCCTTCACGCCGAACGGGTTGTCGCTGGGGGCGTACGACGTCATGCTGGGCGAGGCGGTGGTCGCCATGGGCAGGCCCAGGCCAGAGAGCAGGGACTGGATCTTGGCCACGTAGTTGCGGGTCTCCTTGAACGGAGGCACGCCGCCGTAGCGCTGCACGTTCGAGGCCCCCCCGTTGTAGGCGGCGGTGGCGAGAGCCACGTCGCCCGAGAACATGTCGAGGAGGATGCGCAGGTAGCGCACGCCCGCGAAGATGTTCTGGCGCGGATCGAAGGCGTTGCTCACCCCGAGCTGGCGGGCGGTGTCGGGCATGAGCTGCATCAGCCCCTGCGCGCCCTTGGAGGAGCGGGCCAGCGAGTCGAAGTCGGATTCCACCTGGATGACCGCGCGCACGAGCTGCGTGCTCACGTTGTGGAGGCTGGCGGCGGCGGCGATGTGGTGGTCGTACTCCCCGTTGTAGTTGGGGCGCAAGCGCCAGGCCGCCGAATGGATGAGCGTGCCCTTGCCGGGATAGGTGAGCTGGTAGCCGCGCTCGGCGGGGACGTTGGTGGCCTCGATGACGCCGTGCTCGTTCTTGCGCGTGTAGATCTGCGCGTCCGCGTCGGGCACGGAGGCGAAGGCCACGGCCAGCGCCACCGCGCTCGCGGCGGCGAAGCCCGCGCTGCGGCGATCGCCGCGCCGGCGGCCCGGCCCCGCGCGCTCGCCCGTGCGGCGGTCTTTCCCGCTGCGCCGGTCGCCCTGCCGTCTCTCGCTCGGCTGTTCCATGATCGCCCCTATGCCGTGAGCATCTGGCGGATGACCTCTACCGCCTTCCGGCGGAGGTCGTCGACGTCGCCCGCGGCCACTCCGCCCCCCTGGGCGAAGTCGGGCCGCCCGCCGCCGCGCAGGCCCAGGCGCTTGAGGATCTCCGGGGCCTTGACGCGGTCCTTCAGCGACTCCGACACGGCGCTGATGACGTTGACGCCCTCGTCCGAGGACGACGACGACACCAATGTGAACGGCCGGTTGCGGTTCTTGTTCCGGTACTCGTCCACGACGGCCGCGTGAGCCTTGCGGTCGAGTCCCTCGAAGCGGGGCGTCCAGACCTGGACGTCGCCGACCTCCTGGACGTCCCCCGTTGCAGGTCCCGTGCCACCCGTAGCCAGTTTCATCTTCAACTGATCGCGCTCGCGCTCGAGTGCGCGGATTTTCTCGCGCATCTTCGCGTACTCGTCGACCAGGCCCTTACGGTCCGTCTTCGCCGATTCCTCGAGCTCTTCCAGGATGCCCTGGTCCTCGCGTGCGCGGGTGATGGCCGCCTCGCCCGTGAGGGCTTCCACGCGCCGCGTGCCGGCCGAGATGCCCTGCTCGGCGGTGACGAGGAAGAGGCCGATGTCACCGGTCTGGCGCACGTGCGTGCCGCCGCAGAACTCCTTCGAGAATCCGGGGATCTCGACCACGCGTACGCGCTCGCCGTACTTGTCGCCGAAGAAGGCGAGCGCGCCGGCGGCGAGCGCCTCCTCGCGGCCCATGACGCGCGTCTGCACGGGCGCGTTGCGAAGGATCTGCTCGTTCACGCGGTTCTGGATGTGGGTCAGCTCGCGCGGCCCGACCCCCTGGTAGTGGCTGAAGTCGAAGCGGAGGCGGTCCGGCGCCACCAGGCTGCCCGCCTGCTTGACGTGCGTGCCCAGCGTCTCGCGCAGGGCGGCGTGCAGAAGGTGGGTGCCGGTGTGGTTGCGCGTGGCGCCCGCGCGCAGGCCCTCGTCCACATGGACGCGGACGGTCATGCCGCTCTCGAAACCGCCGGCCGTCACCTGGACGTCGTGCACGTAGAGGCCGGGCACGGGCTGATGGGTGTCCACCACGTCCGCGGCCGAGCCCTGCGCGGCGATGATCCCGTGGTCGCCGACCTGCCCGCCCGCCTGCGCGTAGAACGGCGTCTCGTCGAGGACGATCTGACCCGCTTCCCCCTCGTCGAGGCGCGGGGCGAGCTGGCCGTCCTTGAGGACGGCCAGGACGCGCACGTCTTCGTGCGCGAGCGACTCGTACCCGATGAACTGCGTCGCGCCCTTCTCGAGCAGGCCCATGTAGAGCGGATCGCCCGTGACCGCCCCCATCCTCGAGGACTGCCGGGCCCGCTCGCGCTGGCCCTCCAGCTCGCGCTCGAACCCTTCGCGGTCGACCGTGAGCTCGTAGTCCTGGGCCAGCTCCTCCAGGAAGTCGATGGGCAGGCCGTAGGTGTCGTAGAGGCGGAAGGCGTCCGGGCCGGGAATGACACCACCCTTGCCCGCGCGGCGCAGCTTCTCGACGGTCTTGCCAAACTCCACCATCGCCTGCTTGAGGGTGGACCCGAAGCGCTCTTCCTCGGAGCGCACGACGCGCGCGACGGACGGGGCCTGTGCGCCCAGCTCCGGATAGGCGCCCGCCATGCGGTCCACCACCGCGGAGACGAGCTCGTGGAGGAACGGCTCCTCGACGCCGAGCTTCTTTCCATGACGCATCGCGCGCCGCATGATCTTGCGCAGCACGTAGCCGCGGCCTTCGTTGCCGGGCATCACGCCGTCGCCGACGAGGAACGTCATCGCGCGCAAGTGATCCGCGACCACGCGCAGCGAGACGTCACCCTCCGCGCTCACCCCGTAGGACGTGCCCGCGCGTCGTGCCACGGCCTGGATGATCGGCTGGAAAAGATCGGTGTCGTAGTTGGAGCGCTTCCCCTGGACGACGGCGGTGATTCGCTCCAGGCCCATGCCCGTGTCGACGCAGGCCGCGGGAAGGGGATTGAGCTTGCCCGACGCGTCGCGGTCGTACTGCATGAACACGAGGTTCCAGACCTCGAGCCAGCGGTCGCACTCGCATTCGACGCTCAGGCACTCCCGTCCCGCCTCGACCTCCGCGCAGGGCAGGTCGTCGCCCTGGAAGAAGTGGATCTCGGAGCACGGGCCGCAGGGCCCCGTCTCGCCCATGGCCCAGAAATTCTCTTTCGCGCCCAGCTCCAGGATGCGGTCCGCGCCGACGTGCGTGAGCCAGAACCCGTGCGCCTCCGCGTCGCGCGGCACGCCGCCCTCGCCCTTGAAGATCGTGACCTTCAGGCGGTCCTTGGGCAGCCCGAGGTCGCGCGTGAGCAACTCCCAGGCGTAGGCGACGGCTTCCTTCTTGAAGTAGTCGCCGAAGGAGAAGTTGCCCAGCATCTCGAAGAACGTGTGGTGCCGCGCGGTGCGCCCGACGTTCTCGAGGTCGTTGTGCTTGCCCCCCGCGCGCACGCACTTCTGGGACGAGGTCGCGCGCTTGTAGTCGCGCTTCTCCTTGCCCAGGAACACGTCCTTGAACTGGTTCATCCCGGCATTGGCGAAGAGCAGGGTGGGGTCGCTGTGGGGGACGAGCGACGAGCTCGGCACCACGCGGTGGCTCCGCTGCTCGAAATAGAGCAGGAAGGCGGACCGTATCTGGTCCCCTGTCATCGCTTTCTGCTTCTCACCGGGCACGGTCTGGACCTCGCTCACGATCCTCCATTTTCGCCTGGATCTCCGCCACCTCCAAGCCCGCCGCCCGGAGGCCCTTTTTCGGCTCCTTTGGCCTCAATCCTCGGCGGGTTCCAGTCCCTCGAGCGCGTCCGACCAGCGCGGCCAGAGCGCGCGAAGCCGGTCGCTCACCAGGCCGGCGGGGAAGCCGCGCCGGATGAGGAAAGCCCAGAGTTTGCGCAGGCGGTGCGCGGGTTCGTCGCGGTCCCGCGATTTCCAGAATCGACGCGCCAGATCGTCCACGGTCTCGGCCTCCGGCACCTCGGCCAGGGCCTCCTCGAGGCCCGCCTCGGCGACCGCGCGTCGCACGCCCTTCTTGCGCAGCTCCATGCGCACGCGATTGCGTCCCACGCCCGAGTGCGCCATCCGCGATCGGGCCAGACGTGCCGCGAAGCCCGCGTCGTCGAGGTAGCGCTCGCGCCGCAGGCGCCGGACTGTCTCCTCGATCTCGTCGTCCGCGAATCCGTCGCGCGCGAGGGCGCGCCGGATCTCGTGCTCGGAGTGGTCGCGGCGGGCAAGCCGGGTCAAGGCACGGCCGTAGGGCGTGGGCGGGGCCGACGAGTTCTTGCGCACGCTGCCCGCGATTGTAACGGTCCGCCTGCCGCGCGCAGGCCCGCCATCCTAGCATGGACTGAGGAAGGCGTACTCGCGAGCGCCTTTCGGGCGAGGTCCATATGGAGCACGAGAAAGAGACGCGAGCAGAGGTGCGACGGCTGGCCCTACAGTTATTACGGCGCCCATGTCGATGCGCGGGTGAAGCCGACGCGGCCCGACCTGGTGTCGAAGGCGATCGCGCCCGACTACGCTCTCGGACCGCACACGGCCTCGCTGGGACTCGCCTACGGAGGGGAATCGTCGCTGCCGCCGAACCTGCGCAGCGGGATGTTCGTGGGGCAGCACGGCTCGTGGAACCGCAAGCCCCGGAGCGGCTACCGGGTGATCTTCGTGCCCTTCGAGGACGGGCGGCCCGCCGGGGAGCCGGTCGAGGTCCTGACCGGCTTCGTGCGCGAGAACGGCGACGCCATGGGCCGACCGGTCGGAGTGGCTCTCGACAGGCGGGGCGGATTGCTCGTGGCCGACGACGTGGGCAACAGCATCTGGCGGGTGAGGGGCGCGGCGGGGACGGAGCGCGCGGCGATGCCGGCGACCCGACCGAACCCTTGAGCGCGGCCTAGCCCTCGATCACGGCCACCTCGTGATCGGAGATGGATTCGAGGGGGAAGCGCGCCCATCCGTCGCGGACCTCGAGGGCCGGGGTCCGGCCGGAGACGAGGAGGCGCAGCGCGCGGCCGCTCACGTCCGGCGGCAGGCGCACGCCCACACGCACGGGACCGACCGGCAGCAGCTCGTCCACGGGACCCCGCCACGCGCCCTCGCTCGTGAGGTTGACGAGGTGGAGCACGAGGCGCCCCGGCTGCCGGTACAGATGGCAGTCGATCAGCCCCGGACCGTCGACGGAGAGGGGGATGTCGTCCCTGGCCGTCCAGCGGACGAGGCTCGCGAGCAGGTGGCCGAGGTCGGGGAAGTGGTCGCGCGCATAGCGGCGGTCGAGGTCGGCCGCGAGGTAGGCCACGCGGCCGGAGCCGGGCCGATCGCTCAGCACGAGCCCGGGGATGTCGGTCGTCGTGCGGCGCGACCACACCGCCTCCGGCGGGAAGGAGGGCCGCGGAGGCACGAACGTCAGCGGCACGCGCGCGGACGGATCGACCTCGACGGGCGCGAGCGACCCGCCGTAGGCGAGGAGGTCGGTCTCGTCGAGGCCGCGGAGGACGGGATGGCGCGTGCCCGCGGCCGGCGGCTCGTCCGGCGCGTGCGGCCCGGGGACGCGCGCGCGCAGCTCGGGGGTGAGGCGCAGGTAGGTGTGGCCGTTCTCCGACGCCCACTGCTTGCGCGAGGCCTCGTCCCGGAGCGGGTGATCCCGCGGCAGGCGCACGCCGAAAACGTCCGCCAGCGCGAAGTCGGGGCGCGGATCGCCGGAGGGATCGCAGAGGCTGGTGGCGCCGCTGGCCACCAGCCCGCCTCCGCCCGCGGCGAACGCGCGCACGGCCGCGACCTGCGCGTCCGTCATCGCGCCCAGGCTGGGCAGGACCAGCGCGCGCAGCCCGGCCGTCCCGCGGGCGAGGTCGTCGGCGTGGACGAGCACGTACGGGATGCGGGCGCGGGTAAGGGCCTGCAGGAAGCCGCGCTGGGGCTGCTGGACGAGGAGGTCCGCGTCGTCCCGGCCGAAGAAGTCGAGATTGCGCTGCGAATAGACGACGCCCACGGTGGCCACGGGCTGGCGCGGGTGCAGGAGCGCCTGGTTCGCCGCGTACCATTCGCTCAGGGCGAGCGGCGTCGCGTACAGGCGCCGGTCCTCGTGGTACGCGTTGACGTAGTGCCACCAGGGCTGGATTCCGCCCGCGAAGGCCTCCACCGCCCACAGGCGCAGCTCCGCTTCCGGGCGCGCGGCCAGGCGGAAGCTCACTCCCGACGTCTGGTAGAGGGCCATGCTCTCCGGCGCGAGCCTGTCCCAGCCGAGCAGGCCGTGCACGAGCTTGCCCGTCTGCCCGTTGCCGGCGAAGCCGCTCGTCTCGTCGCGGCGCTGGTGGTCGAGCATGACCATGGGAGCGCGGCGGCAGATCTCGCGATAGTCACGGAAGGCATTGGCGGCGCCGCCGAGAGTGCCGCCGATCATGCCGACCCACAGGCACTCCGGGCCGCCCGCCTCGCGCGCGGCCGCGTTGTAGAGGTCCCAGATCTCGAGCCGGCAAGCGTAGCTCCATTCGATCCAGGCCCGATAGGCGGGCGCGTTCCAGTCGCGCGCTTGACGGGAAGCTCGTGCCCGCGCGCGTCCTTGAAGCTGTTCCGGCAGCTCGCGCAGTAGCAGATGCTGGCCCGCGGGAGGCCGCTCCAGGCGTTGTCGGTGAAGCCCTCCGGCCGGTAGTTCGCCGCGACCTCGCGCAGGATGGCCGGGATGTGCTCGCGGTAGTACGGGCCGTTGATGCAGGGCGCGTAGAGGTCCTGGTCGCGGAAGTAGGGCTTGCCGTCCGCGTCGCGCGTGAACCATTCCGGGTGCGCGTCGTAGACCTCCTGGCCGGCGCCATTGGAGTCCATGCGCGCGAAGACCACGATGCCGTCCTGCCGCGCCGCCTGCACGAGATCGCCGAAGAGATCGCGCCCGCCGAGCAGCTCGGCCCGCCGGTGCAGCGGCACCCGGGTGGGGTAGTAGGCCACGATGCCGCCCGCGTTCACCACGATGCCCTGCGTCCCCGTCCGTTTCCAGTGCTCGCGCCACCAGGGGATGTCGTAGCGCGTCACGTCGATCTCGGCGATGTTGGTCTGCATCCAGCGCAGGGTGCGCCGGTACCACGGCGTGGCGGCTTCGTGCGCGGAAGCGGCTTCCGCCCTCGCCGCCGCCGTCGCGCCGAGCACGCGGGTGCCGGCGAGGCCAGCGCCGGCCAGGGCCGCCGTTTCCAGGAAACGGCGGCGCGTGGTGCTCAGGCCAGGACCTTCTTCACCACCTC
>DASTLK010000266.1:0-7979 GCA_035715025.1 Vicinamibacteria bacterium | reverse complement strand
CACGCGCCCGTCGCTGTCTTCGATCTGGCGGATGATGGTGGGCTTCATCAGGTAGCCGCCGTTGGCCACCGCCGCCACCGCCGCCGTCATCTGCAACGCGGTGACGCCGATCTCCTGCCCGAAGGACAGCGTGGGCAGGCTCAGCGCGCTCCAGCGATTGAGCGGCCGCAAGAGCCCGCCCGACTCGCCGGGCAGCTCGACGCCGGTGGCGGCGCCGAAGCCGAAATGCCGCAGGTAGCGGTTGAAGTTGTCGCGGCCCAGGCGCTGGGCGACGCGCGCCACGCCCACGTCGCTGGACTTGGCCATGACGTCGCGGAAGGAGAGCTGGTCGAAGACCTTGTGATCGTTGATGCGGATCCCCGCCACTTCCAGGAAGCCGTGGCCGCAGTCGATCATCTCGTCCGGTTCGACCACCTTCTCCTCGAGGCCGGCGGCGGCGGTGATGATCTTGAACATGCTGCCCGGCTCGTAGGCGTCGGCCACGGCGCGGTTGCGCCAGCGCGAGCTGGGATAGGCGCCGAACTTGTTCGGGTTGAAGGTCGGGCGGTTGGCCAGGGCGAGGATCTCCCCCGTGCGCGGGTCCATCACCACCGCCACCCCCGCGATGGAGCCCGTCTCCTGGACCGAGCGCTCCAGCTCCCTCTCCACCACGTGCTGGATCGACTCGTCGATGGTGAGCACGACGGTGTGTCCGTCGGTCGAGGGCTTCTCCCTGTGCTCGAGGGCCCGCCGGCGGGCGTCGGTGCGGATGAGCACCGTGGCCGCGTGGCCGCGGATCGCGTTCTCGAACGTGTACTCGATGCCACTCATGCCGGTGTTGTCGAGCCCGACGTATCCGATGACGTGCGCGGCCAGCTCGCGCTGCGGGTAGTAGCGCCGGTTCTCGGTGAGGAACCCGACCCCGTCGAGCTGCAGGGCGCGCACGGCGCGCGCGACGGTGGGGTCCACCTTTCGCCGCACCCACACGAAGGCGCGCGTTTTCTCCAGCAGCGCCTGCAGCTCCTTGCGCGCGCCGGCGTCGAGGGACAGCGCGCGGCCGAGGGCCGTGGCCGTGCCCGCCGCATCCTCGATGTCCTGCGGGACGGCGTAGATGCTCTCCGCGTCCACGCTGACGGCCAGGGGATGGCCGTTGCGGTCGACGATGGCCCCGCGGCGCGGATCGAGGTTGATGGTGCGCTCGCTCTGGCGCGCGGCCTGCCGCTCGAAGAACGCCCGGCCCAGGACCTGGAGCTGCACCAGCCGCACCATGATCACGAGCACCCACAGGCAGGCGGAGAGCGTGATGAGCATGAGGCGCAGGTGCACCATGCGTTCGCGCGCGGAAGGGGGCGGCGCGAGCAGCGAGGCGCCGAGCCTGGTCCTCTCGCCCCCCATCAGTTCCGCTCTCCCGGCGACGATGCGGCCGGGGTGCCGAGCTCCTTCGCCAGCTGCGCCCCCGGCGCGGGAGTGCGCGCGCGCTCGATCACGACCACCCGCGCCGCCGGCGGCGACTGAAGCCCGAGCTCGCGGGTCGCGATGCTCTCGACCCGCCGCAGGTTCTCGAGGCTGGCCTTCTCGAGCCGCAGCTTGCGGTTCTCCTCCAGGAGGCGCTCGCGCTGTTGGGACATGCGGTCCTGCGCGCGCGAGGTCTCGCGGATCTGCAGGTGCGGCCAGGCGTACAGGACCAGGCCGCCGACCAGCGTCATCACCAGGACCAGCAGCCACCACAGGTCCCGGCTGGCCCGCGGATCGACCTCGCGAATGACGTTGGAGTTGTCGATTCTCACGCGGCCACCGCCGGGCGCTCGATCGCGCGGAGCTTTGCGCTGCGGGCGCGGGGATTCCTCGCCGTCTCCGCGGCGCCGGGCACGAGGGGCTTCCGGGTCAGGATCCGGAATCCGCGGGGGGCGAGGCCGCGCAGCGTCTGCTTGACCTCGCGGTCCTCCAGGCTGTGGAACGCGATCACGGCCAGCCGTCCGCCCGGCGCGAGGACGCCCGCGATGCGCTCCAGGGCCGGCCCCAGGCCCTCCAGCTCGCGATTGACGTGGATGCGCAGGGCCTGGAAGGTCTTCGTGGCGGGATCGAGGCCGGGACGGCGCGAGCGTCCGGCCGAGCGCCGCACCACCTCGGCCAGCTCGGTGGTGGTGGTGAAGTGCCGGCGCCGCCGTGTCTCCACGATCGCGCGCGCGATGCGGCGCGACCCGTGCTCCTCGCCCCAGCGGTAGATGAGGTCGGCGAGCTCGCCCTCGGGCAGGCGGTTCACGAGGTCGGCCGCCGTGAACCCTTCCGTCGGGTCCATGCGCATGTCGAGCGGACCCTCGGCGTTGAAGCTGAACCCGCGCGCCGCCTCGTCGAGCTGCATCGAGCTCACGCCCATGTCGAGGAGCACGCCCTGGGGGGCTTCGCCGCCCAGTCGCTCGGGGATCTCGCGGAAGTCGGCGTGCTCGAAGCGCACGCGATCGCCGAACTCGCGCAGCCGCGCGCGCGCGTGCGCGAGGGCCCCCGGATCCTTGTCGAAGGCGACGAGACGGCCGTCGGGGGCGCTGCGCCGCAGGATCTCGCCCGCGTGGCCGCCGAGCCCGAGCGTCCCGTCCACGTAGAGGCCACCCGGCCTCACCGCGAGCAGCTCCATCGCTTCCGCGAGCAGCACCGGCTGGTGGCGAGGGACGGCGCCGGTCGCCACATCAGATCCCGAACCCGGAGAGCACGCGTCCGTCCTCGTCCGTGAACGGCTCCTTCTTGAACCGCTCCGTGAGCCGCTTCTGGTTCCACACCTCCAGGTGGTTCTGCAGGCCGAGCACGCTGACGTCGCCGGCCATGGCCGCGCTCTCGCGCAGGAGCTGGGGCAGTACGACGCGGCCCTGCTTGTCCATCGTCACGGCTTGCCCGAAGAAGTTCACGCGGTCGAGGAACCGCTGCTTGGAAGGGTTGGCGGACGGCACCTCGGCCAGCCTGCGCTCGATCTCGAGCCACACCGCCATCGGATAGATGCGCACGTACTCGCCGCTGACGCTGGTGACGAAGAGCTCCGCGCCGTACTGCTGCTCGACGAGCACACGGAAGCCGTTGGGGATCTTGAGTCGCCCCTTGTCGTCGACGCGCGCCGGATGGTTTCCCCGCAGCACGCTAGAGCCCGCCTTCGTCGTACGCCCATCGGCCCGCCGGGGAGACGCTTCTCCGCGGCGGGTCAGGGCTCCCGCTCAATCGCGGCCCTCACGCCCCACGTTGGGACACGTGAGGCCACTTTTTTCCACAAAATTCCACCACCGAGTCTAGAGGGCTGCCCCTCAGGGTGTCAAGGGGGAAAAGTCAGATCCGCTTGGGTTTTTCCTGTGGATGACCGGAGGGACGAGGCTCGGGGGGAGCCGCGGGCGGCAGCGGCCACTGCACGTCCAGGGTGGCGTCCTCGAGCAGGCGCTCGGAATCGGCCACGAAGGCGTCCCACCTGTCCGGCGCCCAGACTTCGAACCGGTTCAGGACCCCGATGACGAGGGCCTCTCGGTCCAGCCCCGCGGCGGCCCGCAGGGCCGCGGGCAGGAGGATCCGGCCCTGGACGTCGAGCTCGCAGTCCACGGCGCGGCTGGTGAGAAGGCGGGTGAGGGCCTTGGCCGGGCGGCTGAAGGCGGGGAGGGTGCGGAGCTGCTCTTCGAGACGGGACCACTCGGACGGTGGATAGGCCGCGAGGCACTGATCGAGCGGCGTCACCACGACCGCCGGCGGCGCCTCGCCGAGACCACGGCGGAACACGGCGGGCACGGGAAGACGCCCCTTGGGGTCGATTCGATGCCGATAAGTCCCTTTGAACACAGCGAGCTAGGAGTATTCCACACTTTCTTCCACTTTTCCACACTGAAACGAACAACGACAAGAGAGATCGATCGGCTCGGTGAGCAGATGAGAGGTTATGGCTTGTCGGCTGTCTTCAGAAAACGGCCGGGCCGGCTACTACTGACCTCGTATCAGTACGCGATCGAGCGCGTCCACGATGCGCAGGTCCCACATGCCGACGCTCGCCTCTTCGCGCATCAGGCGCATCGCTTCTGTCCGGGCGAGGGCCTTGCGATACGAGCGATCGGAGGTCAGGGCGTCGTACACGTCGGCGACGCTGAGGCAGCGCAGGGGAAGCGGGATGGCGTCCCCCTTGAGGCCGTCCGGATAGCCGCGGCCGTCGAGTCGCTCGTGGTGGCCGCGGATGAGGGCGAGGAGGGGAACCATCGTGCGCAGGGGCAGGCAGATCTCGTAGCCGATGACGGGATGCTTCTTCACTTCCTCGTATTCCGACGCCGTCAGCGGACCTGGCTTCTGGAGGTAGTCGAGCCGCGTCCCGATCTTCCCGATGTCGTGCAGCAGGCCGGCGCGGCGCAGGGTACGGCGCTCGGCACGGTCGAGGCCGAGCGCGCCGCCGAGCGCCTCCGCGTACTCGGCCACGCGCTCGGAGTGCCCGCGCGTGTAGTTGTCCTTCGCATCGAGCGCGTTGGCCAGGCTGACGAGGACGTTCTCGGCCCGCTCGAGGTCGTCGATGAGGGCCTTGGCCCGGAGCAGGCTGCGCGTGCGCGCCATGAGCTGCTCGGCGTCCACGGGCTTGGTCAGGAAGTCGTCGCAGCCCGCGGCGATGCCCTGGATGCGGTCCTCCCGCGCCACGAGACCCGTCACCAGGACCAGGGGGACGAGGTG
This sequence comes from Vicinamibacteria bacterium, assembly GCA_035715025.1. Classification (GTDB taxonomy): domain Bacteria; phylum Acidobacteriota; class Vicinamibacteria; order Fen-336; family Fen-336; genus AA29. The sequence goes on along the minus strand of DASTLK010000266.1, from coordinate 3,326 downwards.
CGTCCGTTCGTCGGCCTTGAGGCGCCGGCAGGCTTCGAAGCCCGTCATGCGCGGCATGGAGACGTCCATGAGGATGAGGTCGGGCGGGTCGGCCAGGGCCTTCTCCAGCCCTTCCTGCCCGTCCTTGGCCGTGACGAGCACGTACCCCTCGGGCTCCAGGAGGCCGGTCAGGATGTCGCGGTTCTCGGGCAGGTCGTCGACGATGAGGATCCGGGCCGGGGGCATGGGCTCTCCGATTGTAAGCGGACGGGAGGGGGCCGCCACTCCGGGGCCGGGGCGGCCTATCATGGGCGTCCTTCCATGCCGCAGCGAGACCCTCCGCCGGCCGGCACCTACCTCGCGTCCCGCATCCGCCTGGGCATGAAGTTCGGACTCGAGACCATGCAGGCGCTGGTGGCCGCGCTCGGGCATCCGGAGCATGCGTTTGCCTCCCTTCTCGTCGCGGGCACGAACGGCAAGGGATCGGTGGTGGCCTACTCCGATTCCGTCCTGCGCGCGAGCGGCCTGCGCGTGGGGCGCTACACCTCGCCGCACCTGGTGCACGTCGGCGAGCGCATCGCGGTGGGGGGACGCGCCATCTCCAGCCGCGCCCTCGACCGCGAGGTGGCGCGCGTGCGCGCGGCGGCGGAGGCCCTGGCCGCGGACGGGACCCTGCCCGCGCAGCCGACCTTCTTCGAGGTGCTGACCGCGGCCGCCCTTCTCCATTTCCAGCGGGCGCGGGTCGACGTCGCGGTGCTGGAGGTCGGAATGGGCGCGCGCCTCGACGCCACCAACGTGGTGGATCCGCTGTGCTCCGCCATCGTGACGATCGATCGCGATCACGAGGCCTACCTCGGGACCACGCTCGCCGCCATCGCGCGCGAGAAGGCCGGCGTCCTGCGGCGGGGGCGCGTCACCGTGCTCGGGCCCATGTCCGACGAGGCGCGCGAGGCCATCCAGGCGGCGGCCGACCGCCTGGGGGCGCGGATCGCGGAAGTGGCCGTGGACCGCGTGGTGCCGCGGCCCGGAGGAAAGGTGGACGTCGTGACTCCGCGCCGCGTCCACCGCGACCTGGGTCCCCTGCCGGGCGCGCATCAGCGCGCGAACCTGGCCGTCGCGGTGAGGCTGCTGGAGGAGGCCCGCGCGGCCGGGCTCGGCGTCGATCTCTCCAAGATGGCGGCCGGAATCTCGCGGACGCGCTGGCCCGGCCGCCTGCAGCGCCTGCCCGGACGGCCGCCGCTGCTCGTGGACGGCGCGCACAACCCCGCGGCCGCGCGCGCCCTGGCCGACGAGCTGCGGAGGGAGGGTCCCTTCGTGCTCGTGTTCGCGGCCATGGCGGACAAGGACATCGCGGCCATGGGCCGCATCCTCTTCCCGCTCGCGCGCGAGGTCATCCTCACGAAGGTGGCCGGCAATCGGGCCGCCGCGCCGGACGCGATCGCGCAGGCGGTGGGCGCGCCGGCGCGCCGCGCCCGGAGGGCGGGCACGGTGGGAGCGGCCCTGGCCCGCGCCCGGCGGCTGGCCGGCCCCCGCGGCCTGGTCGTGGCCGCGGGCAGCCTCTACCTGGCCGGCGAGGTGCTGCGTTCGGTCGCGGCCGGGCGCCGGGGCAGCAGCCGGCGGAAGTAACCGAGGGCTTCCGGCGTGTCCCACTCCGCGGGACCGACGAAGGTGCGCAGCAGCGTGCCGTCGCGGCCGATGACGAAGGTCTCCGGATAGCCGGTCGCGCGATAGGCGGCGGCGGTCTGCGCTCCGGGATCGCTCAGGATCGCGAAGGTGAGGCCCAGGCGCTCGGCGAAGTCGCGCGCCGCCTTCTCGTCCGCGTCCTCGGAGATGCCGAGGACCACGAGGCCCTCCGGACCCAGGGTGCGGTGGAGGCGCTCGAGGGACGGCATCTCCTGCACGCAGGGCGGACACCACGTCGCCCAGAAGTTGACGAGCACGACGCGGCCGCGCAGCGATCCGAGGTCCGTGGTGCCCCCCGCCGGGGAGAGGAGCCGGAAGTCGGGCACGGCGGTGCCCGGGCGGAGTCCGTCGCCCTTCCTCTCCTGCAGCGAGATGAAGCCGAAGGCGGTCCCGGCCACGATGAGGATCACGGCCGCGAACTTGACGACCTCCCTCATGCGCGCACGCGTCCTCTCACCAGCCGGGAGGAGCGGGCTGGAGCTGCTTCTCGAGGCGCGCGCGAAACTCCGGCGTGCTCCAGTCGACGCGCTCGGTGAAGACGGCCAGCACGCGGCCCTGGGCATCGAGGAGATACGCTTCCGGATCGCGGGGAGTGCCGTAGCTGCGGTGGAGCGCGTACGCGAAAGGGTCGGAGAGCACCGCGAAGGTCAGCTCGTTGCGGGCGACGAAGCGGCGGACGGCGGCGAGGTCGGAGTCGAGGGCCACCCCCGTCGTGCGCAGCCCCCGCCGTAAGTACCGCCGGTGCATGCGCTCGAGGTATTGCAGGTAGGCGTCGCTGCCCGGCCACTGCGTATCGAAGAAGAAGAGGACGTTGGGCCCGCCGCGGATCTCGGACAAGCGGAGGGGGGGACCGCCGGTCACGACGGGAAGCGTGAAGTCGGGGGCGATCTCGCCGACGTGCAGGCGGGTCGCGCGCGGCGCACGCGCGTACAGGCCGGCCATCACCACGACCGCGGCCACGACCACGGCCACCGCGGCTCCCGCGAGCGACGCCGACGCGCGGCGCGGGCCATTCCCTTCCCCCACGCCGTCGATTCTAGTCGGCGTTGGCTACAATCCCGACATGGCTCGACTCTCCGACGACGTCCGCGCCCTGCAGGCCGAGATGATCGCGCTGCGCCGCGAGCTGCACCAGCATCCGGAGCTGGCCTACGCGGAGACGCGCACGGCGGCACGGGTGGCGGCCCTCCTCGAGGCCGCGGGCCTCGAGGTGCGCACGGGTGTGGGAGGCACGGGGGTGATCGCGAGCGTCCGCGGCGGCCGCGGCCCGGCCGTGCTCCTCCGCGCGGACATGGACGCCCTCCCCATCCAGGAGGACAGCACGGCTCCCTACGCCTCGCTCGCCCCCGGGCGCATGCATGCCTGTGGGCACGACGGGCACGTGGCGATGGCGGTGACGGCGGCGAAGGCGCTCGTCGGGCGCGGCCTGGCGGGATCGGTGCGCGTCCTCTTCCAGCCCGCCGAGGAGGGCGAGGGAGGCGCGCAGGCGGTGATCCGCGACGGCGGCCTCGAAGGAGTGGAGGTGGTGATGGGCGTCCATCTCTGGAACGAGCTGCCGGTGGGCACGATCGGGGTGAAGGAAGGCCCGCTGATGGCGGCGGTCGACCGGCTCCGGATCGTGATCCACGGCCGGGGCGGCCACGGGGGCAAGCCGCATCGCGCCG
>DASTLK010000265.1:0-5613 GCA_035715025.1 Vicinamibacteria bacterium | reverse complement strand
CCGCCGTGACCGTGACCGGCGTGCGAAGCGAGAGCCGGGTCGTCTCGGGCGGGTGCGGCGCTGCCCAGCCGTTCACGTTCATCCCGGCGGCCGCGCTTGTGGGTGCGAACCAGACCGTTACCGTCCTCAACAACACGCTGTTCAACAGCGGATCCGGCTGCTGCAATGCCGGAAGCCCGTGCAACGGCTCCAGCTTCTGCGAGTTCACCTCCGTGTTCACGGTCATCACCGCGCTCGGCGAAGTGCCCGCGGGGGGGTTCAATTACGGCGTCACGTTCAACCGCTGTGTGGCGTGCTCATCGGCCCTCGGCGCGAACAGTTGTTCAGCGCCCGCTCCAGAGGACTAGCCAGCAGGAACGAGGCGGACCTGTACATATACAGGACTCCATAATATAGTCGTCCACCATGTCGCCGCGGACGGCCATCGATGAGGCCAAGAAGGGCAGCGCCGAGATCCTGATCCTGGCCCTGGTGGAGCGGCGCTCCCTCCACGGCTACGAGATCGGCCGGCAGATCGAAGACCAGTCGGGGGGAACCCTGCGCTTCACCCTGGCCTCCCTCTACGCGACCCTCTACCGGATGGAGGACCGCGGCTGGCTGCGCAGCCGCTGGGTCGAGAAGCCGGGCCAGCGGCGGCGCTGCCACTACCGCATCACGGAAGCGGGCCGGAAGGTACTGGCCGCGCAGCGCGCGGATTGGAGCCGGTTCATCGCCGCCCTGGGCCTCGTGGCCGGAGTCAAGCCGGCATGATCGACTGGCGCGCCGTGGTGATCCGCGAAGCGCGCGCCACCGGGGCGCCCGACCTGGACGACCACACGGTCGAGGAGCTCGCCGCCCACCTCGAGGACCTCTACCAGGCCGCCCGCACCCGCGGCGCCGGTGACGACGCGGCCAGAGACGACGCGCTGCGCGCCCTCCGCGAGTCGCGCCTGGCCGCGCTGACCGAGTCGCGCCCCCACTTCCACCCCACGCCCGGCCTCACCCGCGTGTCCGCCTGGCAATCCCTGCGGTCCGGGCTGCGCCAGTTCCGCGCCCACCGCGGCTTCGCTGTCCTCGCCGTGCTCGTCCTCGGCCTGGGCACGGGCGCGAGCGCCGTCGTCTACACGCTCGTGGACGGCGTGATCCTGCGCCCGCTCCCCTACGGCGAGCCCGATCGCCTGGTCTCCCTGTGGGACACGAACGTGCAGCGCGCCGTGACCCACGAGCCGCTCTCGCCCGTCAACTTCATGGACGACCGCGCGCTGCCGGTTTTCACGGACGCCGCCGCCTGGTGGCGGCCGGACGTGAACCTCACCGATCCCGGAATGGATCCCGTCCGCGTGCGCGCGATCGAGACGGGGGCGAACCTCTTCGAGGTCCTCCGCGTACGTCCTCAGATCGGCCCGGGCTTCCCCGCGGGCGGGCCGCATTTCAGCGGCGACCTCATCGCGGTGATCAGCGACCGGCTGTGGCGCGCGCGCTACGACGCGAAGCCGGGAGTGATCGGCAGGCCGCTCGTCTTCAACGGAGCCTCGTACACGATCGTGGGCGTGATGCCGCCCCGCTTCGACTTCCCCGGCGAGATCGACGTCTGGCAGCGCTCGCGCTGGGACTTCCGCCAGCACAGCCGCGCCGCCCACTTCATGGAAGCGGTGGCGCGGCTCGCCCCCGGCGTGGGGCCGGAGCAGGCGTCCGCGGCCCTCACGACTCTCGCCGCACGGCTCGAGAAGGACTTCCCCTCCACCAACCGCGCCTGGGGGATCCGCCTGGTACCGCTCCTGGACGAGCAGCTCGGCTACTACCGGCCGGCCCTGATCGTCCTCTTCGGCGCGGTCGGGCTGCTCATGGTGATCAGCTGCCTCAACGTCGCCTCCCTCCTCCTCACGCGGGCCCTGAGCCGCGAGCGCGAGATGGCGGTGCGGACGGCGTTGGGCGCGTCGCCCTGGCACCTCCTCGCGCAGCTCCTGGCCGAGGGCATGGTGCTCTCGCTGGCGGGGGGCGCGGTCGGCCTCGTGGCCGCCACCATCGCCCTGCCCATGATCGTGGCGCACACTCCGGTGCCGATTCCGCGTCTGGCCGAGGCCGCCATCAACGGGCGCGTGCTGGGCTTCATCTTCGCTTCGGCCACGGTGACCACGCTCGTGTTCGGACTCGTGCCCGCCCTGGCCACCGTCCGCCGAACACTGACCACGGACCTCAAGTCGGGCGACCGCGCCGTCTCCCGCGCCAGCCGCACGCTGTACCACGCCCTCGTCGCGGGCGAGGTCGCGCTGGCGGGGGCGCTCCTCGTCCTCTCGATCCTGCTCGTGCGCACCGTCCAGCAGATGACGGAGGTGCCGACGGGCGTGGGAAAGCCGGCGGTCATGACGGCCAGCGTCCAGCTGTCGGGCCGCCCCAACACCGATTGGGCGGGCGTGGCCGCCGACCACGGCGCGATCCTCGACCGCCTCCGCGAGCAAGCGGGGGTGCGCCGCGCCGGCGCGTCGAACTTCCTGCCCCTGGACGCCGGATGGCGGGGCTCCTTCGGCATCGAGGGACAGCCCCCGGCCCGCGAGAACGAGGCCCCGCAGGCCCAGCACTTCAGCGTGACGGACGGCTACTTCGAGTCGATCGGGGCACGTCTCGTCGCCGGTCGCTTCTTCACGGAGCGCGACACCGCGACGTCGACGCCGGTGGTCGTGGTCAACGAGCTGTTCGCGCGGCGCTACCTGGCCGGAGGTCAGGCCACGCAGGCGGTCTTCACCACCCACATGACGGGCGTCGGCCCCCTGGGCCGCAATCTCGCGACCGGCGGACGGTTCGAGATCGTCGGCGTCGTCGCCGACGTGAAGAACATGCCGATCGCGCAGGCGAACGAGCCCGCCGTCTTCTTCGACGCGCGGCAGTTCCCGTTCCGCGCGATGTTCCTGACCGTGGAGGCGACGGACGCGCCGGCGGCGGTGGCGGCGCTGCGAGAAGCCCTGCGCGCGGTCGCCCCCGGGATCCCGCTCACGGACGTGCAGACCTGGGACCAGCGCTTCCGCGCCCGCACGGCCGAGCCGCGGATGCTCATGACCGTGCTCCTCTTCTTCGGGGGCCTGGCCGCGATCCTGGCCGCCCTGGGCGTGTACGGTCTCTTCTCCTGGATGGTCGCCCTGCGGCGGCGCGAGCTGGCCATCCGCCTGACCCTGGGAGCGCGACCCGCCACGATTGGCATCCTCGTCCTGCGCCATGGCGCGCTGCTCGCCGCCAGCGGGCTCGCGGTGGGCTGGATCCTGGTGCGCGCTTCCGAGCGCGCGTTGTCGCGTGTCCTCTTCGAGGTGTCGGCGGGAGACGTCGCGGCCCTGGCCACGGCGGGAGCGTTGCTCCTCGCCGCCTCCCTCGGGGCCTGCGTGCCCGCCGCCATCCGCGCGATGCGGGTCAGCCCGGTCGAAGGATTGCGGGCGGAGTGAAAGGCTAGCGGAGGGCGGACAGTGCGTCGCGCAGGCGGGGGAGCACGGCCTCGATGTCCTCTTCGGACACCGCGCCCACGCTGAGGCGGAACCAGCCGTCCTCTTCCACGAAGCCGAAGGCCTGGAAGGGCACGCCGGCCAGGCCCGCGCGATCGAGCACGTATTGGCGCACGTCCTCGTTCGTCCGCAGCTCGTGGCCGGCGGGAGTGCGGCGGCCGAAGGGATGGATGCGGGCGGCCAGGTAGATCGCGCCCATGGGGGGCGTGCTATCCACGGCGAACCCGTCCGCGCGCAGCGCCTGCAGCCCGCGGTGCAGGCGGTCGAGGCGCGCTTGGACGGCATGGATGAAGCGCGTGTGGAAGGCGCGGATGGCCGCGGGATCGTCGAGGAACTTCGCGGTGGCGACCTGCTCCGCGCGCGGCGCCCAGGCCCCGATGTGCCCGAGCAGGGCGGACATGCGGGAGATGACGTCCACGGGGCCGACCGCCCATCCCACGCGCACGCCGGTGGCGGCGAACGCCTTGCTGATCCCGTCCACGAACACGGTGTAGGGCGCCAGCTCGGGACGAAGGCCCACGGGCGTCACGTGGGTGGTGCCCCCGAAGCAGAGCGTCCAGTAGACCTGGTCGTACATCACGTAGAGCGGACGCTCGCCGCGCGGCGCACGGCGCGCGTTCTCGGCGAGGACGAGATCACAGATGCGCTCGAGCGCGTCGGCGCTGAAGGCGGTGCCCGTCGGGTTGAGCGGCGAGTTGAGGGCGAGCAGCCGCGCGCCGGGAAGCAGTGGACGCACGTCTTCCGGCCGCGGCAGGAAGCGCTCCGCGGGCCCGCAGGGGATCGGCACCGCCACGCCACCGGTGAGATGGACGTAGTGGTTGTTGTTCCAGCTCGGCACCGGGTAGACGACGCGGTCGCCGGGGTCCACCAGCGTCCGATACGTCGCGTCGATGACGGGGCGCGAGCCGCCGGTGATCACGATGGAGGCGACCGGGTACTCGAGTCCCAGCTCGCGGGCGTAGAAGCGGCGGACCGCCTCCCGCAGCTCGCCGAGGCCGTTGGAAGGCGGGTAGTTCGTCTCGCCGCGCTCGAGCGCGGCCACGATGCCGTCCTTGAGCGCGGCCGGGATGGGGAATTGCCGCGGGCTGAAGTCGCCCACCGTGAGGTCGCAGACGGGCTTGCCCGCCGCCACCAGCACCCGGATCTCCCCCGCGATGCGGAGGATCTCCGAACCGCTCATGCTGGCCACCATCCCCGAGATGCGGGCGGCGCCGCCGGCGGGAGGGGCGGCCACGAGGGGACTCAGGTCGTGTGCGGCGCGGACGGCGTCAGACATGACCGCCCAGTATGACACGACTCGCGCGGCGCTCTCTCACCACGCCCGCCGGCCGAGCGCTTCCAACAGGTTGGCCAGGACGTCCTGCGCCGAGTCGCGCACGCGATGCGAGGTCGGCTGGTTCGTGATGCGCACCGCGAACGCGACCTTCGGGTGCGGGAGCGGTCCCACTCCCACGTAGTTGACGTGATAGCCGAGGCCGGGCGTGCTGGCCGTCCCCGTCTTCATCACGACCGGGAACGTCTCCGGCGCCACTCCTTCCGCCGTGCCTCCTTCTTCCACCACTCCCGCCAGCGCGCGCTGCAGCAGCGGAACCCAGGCCGGCTCCAGGATGCGGCGGGGGGCGGGCGGCGCGATGGGACGCGGCGAGAGACCGAGCACGCCGTCCTCGGCGGAGAGGAGCGCCGGCTCCACCATCTCGCCGCTCGCGAGGACGGAGCCGAGCAGCGCCGCGTGCAGGGGCGTGATCTCGGTGAGGTCGAGCCCGACCCCGAGGCTGGCCAGCTCCCGCTCCGTCCCCGAGGTCTTGAGCACGCGTCCGGCGCCGGGCAGCTCGTCCCGCGGCCGGTCGAAGCCCCAGCGGTGCAGCTCGTCCACCATGGCCTTCCATCCGACCTCGACGGCGAGGTTCGCGAACGCGATGTTGCAGCTCGCGGCGAATGCCTGCTTGAGTCCGCCCGTCAGCGGCCCCATTTGCGTGCTGCACCAGAGGACGCCCCCGTGGTAGCGCTCCGACCCGTTGCACACCATCCGCCGGACCTCCGCGTCGGCATCGTGGCCGGCACGCAACGCGGCGGCGGCGGTCACGATCTTGGCGATCGAGGCCGGCTCGCGGCCCTGGTCGAAGGCGGGAGTCCCGCCGCCGGCGGC